>CAIOHM010000209.1 GCA_903858055.1 uncultured delta proteobacterium | reverse complement strand
GCTCGAGGAGCCGCCGCCGCGCACGTACTTCGTACTGACCACCACGCGCCCCGGCGAGCTCCTCCCGACGATCCGCTCGCGCACGCAACGCATCCGCTTCGCGCCGCTCCCGGAAGACGCGCTCGTGCAGGTCCTCACCGCCGAGGGCCACGAGCCAGCGCGCGCGCGCGCGGTCGCGAAAGACGCCCAAGGGTCGCTCGCCGCCGCACGCGCGACCCTCGCGGGGAGTGAGAACGAAGCGGAAAAAGCCTGGATCGCAGCCTTCGAGGGGGCCCTCGGCGACAAGACGTTCGCAGGGGCGCTCCGCGCCTCGGAGAGCTCGAAGGGTTCGCGCGAGTCCGTCGCGATGGGCCTCGAGGCGTTCGCCGCCCACCTCGTCGAAGAAGCCCGCGCCTGTGTTGGCGAGCCCTCCGCCAAGGCGCTCCGTGCGGCCGAGCGTTACGTGCGGGTGCAAAAGGCCATGCGGCAACTCGAGGGCAACGGCTCGCCGCAGCTCGTGGTCGAGGCGCTCCTCGCGGACCTGCGGAGCGTTCCGTGAGCGAGGGACCGCGACGCTCCGGTCGACCGCCCGAGCGACCGAGCGCGCCCCCGGGCAAGCGGCGCCTCCCGATGAAGCCGCAGGCTGCGGCCACCGCGGAACGATCGTGGGGCGAAAGGCTCGTGCGCGTGGTGCATGCGCGCATCGGCGAGAACGCGCGCGTCGTGCTCGAGGTGCCGCGTGGCACGTACGCGGCGGGCTCGCTCGTCACCTGGCGCGGCGGCGCGGCTCACGGCACCGCACGGACGCTCGGACTCCCGGCGCTGACCTTCGATCCGCTCAACGTCCACGGCACGGTGACGGGCTTGGCCACGGAGAGCGACACCAACCGCGAGGCCAAGCTGCGCGCCCGCGAGGCGACCGTCGCAGCGGTCGGGCGCAAGGTCGTCCGTGACCTGGAGATCGCGGCGAAGGTGGTGCGCGCGGAGGCCGCGGAGGGCGGCGCGAAGTTCACGCTGTTGCTCTGCGCCGAGGACCGCTTCGACTTTCGTGCGGTCCTCCGCACGATCGGGCAGCGCACCCGCGAGCGCGTCGAGCTCAGCGTGATCGGCGATCGCGACGCGGCCAAGCTCGTGGGCGGCGTCGGTCCGTGCGGTCTGCAGCTTTGTTGCAACACGTTCCTCAAGAACTTCGAGCCCGTCGGCATGCGCATGGCGCGGGACCAAGGCCTCGCGATGCACCCGGAGCGGGTCAACGGGGTGTGCGGCCGCCTGCTCTGCTGCTTGGTCTACGAAGACGCCGCGTACCGCGCTGCGCGTGCCGCCGTCCCGAAGCTCGGCGAGCGTCGCCGCATCGCCGCGGAAGAGTTCGAGGTCGTCGGCGTGGACCTGCTCGAGGGGCGCGTGCACCTGCGGAGCCGCGCAGGAGAGTCGCGCAGGGTCCCCCTCGACGCCATCGGGGAACCCGTTCAGCCCGCCGCCGATCCGCTCGCTCGATCGACGCCCCCGAGGGAGAAGTCTCCGCGGTAGAGCCCACGCCAAAGGGCTTCGAGGGGGCCGAACCGAAAGCGGGAGGTCCAGGCAACCGCGAGGGCTACCTCGACGAGCCAGAAGGCGAGCGGCGCTGCCAGAAGACGAGCTCGCCCCCAGGTACCAAAGAGCCCGAGCCCCTGACCGCCAAACACGAACATGCCCGCGACCGACTGAAGAATGTAGGCGCTGAAGGCGACGCGGCCGAGACTCGCGACGGGCATGCTCAAGCGCGAAGCCCAGCGCGCACGGGAGAGGGCCACGATCGCGACGACCCAGCCGAACGCGATGCCGACGGAACCGAACAGGTGGAGCGCTTGGGCGAAGAGCCACGCGCGCGGCGTGAACGATGCGCCGAGGCCGACCGTCATGCCCGCGCTCGTCGCCGCAAGGCCAATGGCAAACGCGGCCGGCCCCTCGCGATGAAAGCGGGTGTCGCCCTCGAAGAAGCGGGTGCGGACCGCGGCCATCCCGAGCAGCATGCAGCCACCCGCTTGCCACCCCGACTCGAGGAGCGTGCCGAAGACGTGATTCGAAAAGCAGAGCGAAGCGCGTGCCGGGAGCTGCGCGACCCAACCTGCGCGGAAGACCTCGAGCTGCGTGGCGACGTCCTCGGCCGAGACCGTGCGCGCGACTTCGGCCCGCGCCCACGCGGGGAGAAGGTCGTACGTCGCGCCGAGGAAGAGGTGGACGAACGCGGTGCTCGCGATGAGCGTGAGCCCCGTTCGCACCTGCCGAGCGACGGACCAACGGCGGGCGCGCACCACGACGAGGCCCACGACGCCGTACGTGAAGAGAATGTCTCCGACGAAGAGCGCATAGCCGTGCACGAGGCCGAGCACGACCAACCAGCGGAGGCGCCGCGAGGCCTGCGCGCCCTCGCCCGCGAGGATCAGCGACGCCCCGAAGAGGGTCGAGAAAATGCTGAGAAACTTCACATCGAAGAAGAGGCGCGTCACGAACCATGCCGCACGGTCGAGGCCCTCGAAGCGCCCGTACGCGAGCGGGTTGAAGTACGCCGCGAGCGGCATCGCGAACGCCTGAATGTTCATG
Organism: uncultured delta proteobacterium; assembly: GCA_903858055.1. Classification (GTDB taxonomy): domain Bacteria; phylum Myxococcota_A; class Polyangia; order Polyangiales; family Polyangiaceae; genus CAIQDA01. The sequence continues at coordinate 8,893 of CAIOHM010000209.1, read as the reverse complement.
ACGAGGATGCCGAGCAGGGCGAAGCCACGAAGCAGATCGATCGCGACGACGCGTCCGCGCCTAGGCTCCGACGAAGCATGGGCTGGGCGGACTTCTTCTCGCGTCATCTGCGTCGAGTCATAGCAGCCAGTCAACCCCGGCGCGGAGACCACCCTTGAGGTTGATGAGCGTGGGTCGCTCGTCGAAGCTCGGAAAGGCCTCGACTTCGACGCCGAGCCCCGCCCAGGGCACGAGCCCGCGAAGCTGGAGCGCGCTGCGGCCGACCATGAAGCCGAGGCGCCCGCCGCCCCTCAGCCGGTCATCGCCTTCGACGGCGAGCAGGAGCGGCGCGACCTCCGCGCTCGTGAACCAGGAGACCCTCGCGAAGCGCAGCACCATCGGGAGGCCCGCCTGGAACTGAAGCGGGAGCGAGGTCGTGTCGCCGCTCCGCTTGACGAGCGCCTTCGCGGAGAGATCCGGCCCGAAGCGCAGGCTCCACGCGGGACCGAACGCGCGCCCCACGAGGATCCTTCCGCCGCCGCCACCGCCGAGGGTCGCGTTCGAGACTCCCTCGGCCCCGCCGCGCTCGAACTGGATCGTCGCCTGACCGCCGCCTTCGGCCACGAGGAACCAGCGATCGACCGGGGTCTGCAAGGCCGACACCCGATCACTCGGCTTTACCCACCGCGGGCACTCCTGCGGCGCACGCGCGACGGCTTCGCGCGCGAGCCTCGCGACCCGCGCCGCAAAGAGCAGCTCCTCGAGCCCATCGATGCGGCCTCCGTTCGCGTCGATCGCCTGGTCGAGCGGCCCCCCGAGGCGCAGCTCCGCTTGCTCGGCGCTCGCGACGACCGCCGCGCGCACCGTCTCCGACGCCGCGCAGAGCGACACGAGCGCGTTGGGCATCATCGCCTCGAACTCGTAGCGATCGATCTTCCATCCGGTCGAGGCCTGGAGTTCGACGATCTTCCGCAGGTCGAGCATGACGTGGGCCGTCGACGCCGCCATGACCTCTGCGGGAGCCGGGTCCTCGGCCTTGGCGGGGCGAGCGACGAGCGCGATCGCGAGCAAAGCGCTGACCCCTGATCGCGCGAGCCTCGCCGTGAACGGCCCGGGCTTCACGGGCTCACCGCGCGTGCGTCGCTCTCCGCGAGCGCCCAACGCATCGCGATCGACCCCGCGACGAGGCAGTAGACTTGCACCGCGAGCTCGACGATCTCCCCGCCGCTCGGATGGATCGCGAGGCCCGTGTAGAATCCATAGGTCAGCTCATGCACGCCCAAGAGCACGAGCCCCGACCCGCTCACGAGGGCGGCTTGCCTTGCCTCGACGATGCGGCGTGCGCGAAGCGCGATCGTCATGCGCGCGGCCCAGAGACCGACCCACGCGTCGACGAGGGGAAACGAGAGCACCCACGCGCGATGACCGGGCACGAGCTCTTCGACCGGGGATGCCCCCGTGAGTACGGCGGCCCAGAAGACCACCATGAACGTCGCGGTGATCGATCCCAGCGCGATCAGTGTTCGTTCCATGGGATCGAGGCGTTACCAGGGCGTCGCGAAAAGTGCGAACACCGGCGCGCGGGCGTCTCCGGACGAGGCCGTGCGCGCAGCGGGCGACGGGCGCATCCAACGGGACGCGCGGCTACGGGCAGGCGAGACCGAGGCGCGCGAAGGGATCACGCGCGCTCTCGCCACGCGCGGGCAGCAGCGCCGAGATGAAGGCGACCGCCTCGCAATGGGGCAACACCTCCGGCAACCTCGCGGCGTCGATGCCGCCGATCGCGACGAGCGGCACGCCCCGCGCACGCGTGAGGGCGTGGGCTGCGGCAAGCATGTCGAGCCCGACGACCGGCTCCGGGTTGCGCTTCGTCGCCGTGGGAAAAACGGGGCCGAACGCCAGGTAGGTCGGAACCTCCGCGAGCGCCGCGTGCACTTCCTCGAGCGCGTGGGTCGATCGCCCGAGGCGAACGGTCGGCGCAAGCTGATGCCAGTCTGCCGCCGATCCATCGCCCTGCCCCACGTGCGCGAGCGGCGCTCCGATTTCCGCCGCGAGCTTCACGCGATCGTTCACGACGAAGGTCACCTCGGATCGCTTGCACATGGCAAGCATCGCCGCGGCGAGGGAGCGATGGTGATCGTCGCGACCGAGCTTCGCGCGGAGCTGCACCCACGAGGCGCCGCTCTCGATGCACCGCTCCGCGTGGACGAGCGGCGCAACCTCCGCCCTCGCGCACGCTTCCACGTCCACGATCGCGTAAAACCAAGATGTCTTGCTCATCACTCGCCTGGGTCTTCGAGTTCGATGCGCACGTCGGCATCGAGTCGTCCGGCTTCTGGCCAGGGTTCGAACCTAAGCACGGAGCCTCTCTCGGCGCCCAGCCACGCCTCGTGCGAAGCGCCCCGATGGCGATCGAGTCGCTCGTACGTCGTCGACGATCCCACGGTCGCGTCGTCGCCTGCATGACAGAGCGTAAGGCCACGCTTGCCCTTCGCTTCGCGCGGCGGAGCGACGACGCGCGCACGCGGTGAGCGCTGCGGCAGACCTTCGCGACAAAGGAGCGCATACGCGAACGTGAGACCCTCGAAGTGAAGGCCCGCGGCGCGTGCGATCGGTATGAGCGCCGAGGGAAGCGCGACCGCACGATCTTCGTGACACCAATCGCCTTCGTCGACGAGGAGCGGACACCCCTTCTCGTGGGTGCACGGCGCGACGACGTGAAAGCCGGCGGCCAGCATGCGCGCGCGAAGCGACTGCAGCGCGCGGGCCGTCGCCTTGAGTGCCGGCTCGATGAGGAGCACGTGCCCGCCGGGCGCGAGACCGCGCAGCCACCGATGCACGAGCGCCGCGATCTTGTCCGCGCGGAGCAGCGGCTCGACGCCGCGCTCGAGCTCGCAGAGGACGTTCGACGCGAGCACGAGATCGACCTCGCCACGCCCCTCGAAGGCGTAGACCCCATCGGCACGCGTCGAGAGCGCGATCCCATCTTCGGGGAAGAGCGCGCGAAAAAGCTGTGCGGCCACGCGGAGCGCCGCGACGTCGTCGTCGATGAGCGTCAACGCGAGGCGCACGTCGGGTCGTTCGTCGCGCAGGAGCAACGCGAGACCGAGCGCGCTCGCGCCGAGCCCCGCACCGACGTCCACCGCGCGCAGCTTCGCTCCGGCGGGGATGCGCGCCAGAAGGTCGCGCGCAGCCTCGTAGCTCTTGCCCACGTCGCGCGGCAGAAAGAATTGGAGACGCGCCGACCGGCCTGCGGAGGAGTGGGGCGAAGGCCGTCGCGCGCGAGGGTCACGACCGAGCGCGTTGTACGAATCGGAGACCTCGCGGATCGCTTCGACGAGCGCACGTGATGGCTCGCGCGGCAAGAGCTTCTCCTCGACCGCGACCGCGTCGATGGCAGCGAGCAAAGCGGCGTCGACGAGGGTGCGCACCTCAGTCGGCCAGCGGTCGTTCCGCGAGCACGATGAGCCGCGGCGAATCCGCGCCGAAGAAGGCTCCGGGCGTGGCGATTTGACCGCTCACTTCGACGATTCGGAAGCCAACGCGCTCGAGCATGGCGCGGAGTTCGTGCGCCGAAAACAGCCGCAACGAGAAGTCGTACTCGCGCGAGCGACCCTCCTCGAAGAGCACCGTGCGGTGCACCACGAGGCGGCTCGTCGCACTCTCGATGTGCGCGTCGTCCATGCAGATGCAGCGCTGGCCTTCGAACCACACGAGCGACGGAAGGCGAGAGACCGCGTAGTCGCGGTTCAAAACGTCGAGGAGCACCTGACCGCGCGGACGAAGCGCGCGGTGAACCTTCGCAAGCACGGACTCGTTCGTCGCGTCGTCGAAGAAGCCGAAGCCGTGGTCCCAGACGAGCGCGCCGTCGTAAGCGCTGCTCTCCGCGAGGTCGCGCATGTCGAGTTGCTGGAACTGCACACGCTGCTGGGAGTTCTGCGCGCGCGCCGACGCGCGGGCGAGGAGCGGCAGGCTCGTGTCGATTCCCACGACGTCGAAGCCGCGCGACGCGAGCGATGCCGCGTGACCTCCGTCGCCGCACGCCACGTCGAGGATGCGCGCCCCGGCCGCGAGGTTGAGGCGCTGCTCGATGAAGCGAACGTCGGCCTCGATTTGGGCTTCGGTGCGCGGGGGCGAGAAGCGCACGTAGTCGTCTTGGAAGAGCGCTTCCCACCAGGGACGAGCCTGCGGAGGCATCGAGTCGACGCCGAGGCGCGAGCGGCTCCGACCATTGCCCGCACCCGCGGCTGCGGGCGTGCGCACGGCGGAGGGCGCCACGGGCGCATTGGCCGCAGGTGGTGGGGCAAGGCGCACGGGCGGAGCAGCCGGCGTGGTCACGACGCCGGCCGCAGGGAGATTCCCCACGCCGAAGGTCACGGCGGGCTGCTGCGGCGTGTCGTCGAGCTCGCCCCCGACGTCGTCGAGGTCGAGGACCGAGGGCGCGTCACCGGGGACGCGCGAGAACACCGGCGATACCAGGCTCGGCTCGCTCAACGGCTCGGCTTTGGGCATCACGGGAGTGGGCGCGAGGTGCGGCGCCGATGCCTCGAACGGATCGATGAGCGTCGGCTGCCGGGTGCGCGACGACGCAGGCGCGGGATCCATGAGGAAGTCTTCGAGGCCTCGGTCGTTCCCGCCGCGGAGCTCGGCCGCGTCGGGCGAGCTGATGAGACGCGGCGGCGGCACGGAGGCTGGCTTGACGCTGATGGGCGCCTCTTCGACGGTGCGCGCCGCGATGGGCGGCGTGAGCGGCCGCGCCACGTGATCTTCGGGGATTCGGACCGCGGAGACGCGACGACGCGGAGATGCCACGCCTTCCACCTCCGCTTCGGCGGGGCGGCTGCTGCGAGGTCCGTGCGGGTCGTCAGGCATGTTCGGCTCGGTGAGACTTCGCACGCTTAGCAGGGCGGAAGGCGCACGTCGTTCTCCATTCCCTCTTCAGTCTCCCGTTCGCGACCGCGAGCGTCAAGGATTCGCGGCAGCGCGGGTCGTCATCGCCTCGCCCATGCGAACCTTCTGCCCGGCCGAGAAGCCGTCGAAGCCCGAAACCGCGCCCTTCTCCGTGAACAGGACGACGGTGGAGCCCAGGTGGAAGATCCCAAGCTCGTCGCCGCGTGCGTAGGACTGCGGAGCGGTGAAGCGATGCTCGCCCACGGGCACGTCCGCGGCGTCGACCGCCGAGGCGGAAATGCGGCCCACGACGAGCGCCGCGACCATCACGAGGGCCACGTGCCCAAAGCCCGCCTCGCTGGCGTCGAGGTGGAAGACGACGCGCCGATTGACGGCGAAGAGCTTCGGCACGTTCGCGAGCCCCATCTCGTTGACCGGGTACAGCTCGCCCGCGAGCGACACGATGCGCGTGAGCTTGGCGTCGCAGGGCACGTGCACGCGGTGGTAATCGCGCGGCGAGAGGTAGACGACGACGCCGTCGCCGCCGACGTAGCGGGCTGCGTCTTCCTCGGACCCGAGCAGCTCGGCGACGCTGAGGTCCGAGCCCTTCACGCGCCACGTGCCGTTCGTGTCCACGGTGCGCGAGACTTCGATGCGCCCGTCGCACGGACTCACGAAGGTCGCCGCGTCGCCCTCGAGGGGACGCGCGCCGGGCTCGAGCGAACGCGTGAAGAATGCATCGAACGAGCCCCAGCGCTTCGGGACGACGCAGCCCGTGAGGTCCACGTCGTAAGCCTTCGAGTAGATGCCCACGGCGAGACGCTCGAGCGCCTCGGGCACGGTGGCGTCGGTCAACTTGCCCACGAAGCGCGTGATGCGCTCGCGGGGCATGTGTTCAATGATCTCGAAAGCGGAGTTGCGCGCGGCGGCCATGCGGGCCTCGCTAGCAAGGTGCCGCGGCTCTGTCAGGAGGCTCTTCGCCCCCGGATGGCCGTCGCGACGGGGGTCGCTGCGCCGCGGACCGCACGTGATTCAGTCGACGTTCGGCGCCGTTCGGGCGCGCGCGGCCTCGCAGAGCGCGGCTTCGGCGCCCGTGCGACCGGGCTCGCACACGCTCTCGGGCCCAAGGGGCTCGCGGGCGACGGCCTTGCCGCGGTCCACGCGCGCGGCGTCGTCGTCCCCACGGGCGCGCTCGCGTGTCCCGCGCATCCGGTAGAAGGCTCCACGCGGGTCGGTGACCGGCGCGGACTCGAAGAGGAGACGATCGAGGGCCGCGTCGTCGCCACGGCGCTCTTGCGCCAGCGCGTGGAGGGTCAACCACCCGCCGTCTTGCGTGAGGCTCTTTCCTGCCGCTTTTCCGGCTTGTTCGAGCTCCCGAACCGCAGCGGCTCCGTGCCCGCGCTGCACCAAGAGGCGCGCGAGGCGCATGCGTCGCGCGGTCTCGATCGCCTCGCCACCACGCGGGGCGATCGAAGCACGTGTGCCCGACGTGCGCCCGAGACTCGCAGCCCACTGGGCATGCCAGGTGGCGAACGTCTTGCCGCTTACCTTCGCGAGCGCGTCCTCGCGGGCGCCTTCCCCGAGCGCGCGCAAATACGCGGGAAATCCCTCGCCCCCGAGCTCACGCCGCAGGTAGCGCACGAAGCTCGTCGCCGCCGCGAAGGCGACCTCGGCGGCGTGGGCCGTCGGCAGCATCGCGACGCTCGGCCCGAGCTTGTCGAGGGGGATGTACTCCCGCTTCTCGAACGCTTCACGGACGATGTCCTCGGGGTCCGGGTGCTCGTCGAAGGGCTCGCGCGGGCGCCAGCGAAGCTCCATGTCTTTCGCGACCCCCTCTTGCAGCCAAAGCGGCGCGTGATCCGCCGTGACCGCCGTGAGCGCGAGGTGGGCGAGCTCGTGCACCACGGTGTCGCGCCAGCCAAAGCCCGATTCCGTCGCGCGCGGCGAGAGCATGGTGACCCGGCCCCACTTCGCGATCGCGAGGGTCCCGGTCGTCCGCGCCGACTCGTAGGGCAAGCCCGTGGCCTCCGCGAGGGTCTGCTGGTCGCGCACGAGCACGACGTACGTCGGGGAGGTCCACGTGAAGCCAAGCACCTCAGCGGTCACGCGGCGCGCCGCGATCACGGTCTCATGGACCCAGGGCACGAGTGCAACATCGCCGCCGTGCTGGAGTTGGAGTCGCAGCGCGCCGTCCGCCGTCACGTGCTCGGACGCGCCGAGCGTGGCATGCAAGAGGCCGAGGGCGATCGCGCGGAGTTCGCGGGCCTCTTCCGATCGCGGCTCGTTCGCCGCGGCCTCGAGGAGTCGCAGCGCGAGACGTGGATCGCCCCGGTGAATCGCGAGGCGCGCGAGAGGAACGGCAACACGATCGCCGGCCTTCGCCGCTTCGGCGAGCGCGGCCGAGGCTCCCTGGTGATCGAGGCGCGCGAGCAACCGCTCGAGGGTGGGCCCGTGCGGGTCCGCCGCCGTCGTCGTCGTGGTGAGCGCGCACGCGAAGGCGAGCGCGAGGCACGAAAGGCTCGTGCGGGTCATCGGAGCAGCCCCTCTTCGTAGCGCTGCACGGCATCGGGATCGCGGCTCTTCCCCCGACCCGAGAGCCCCTCGAGCACACGCTTGCGCCACGCCGCGGAGCGCTCTTCCTCGGTGCGCGGCACGGCGGCGTGAGCACCGTCTTCGCCGCTGCGACCTTCCTCACCGCGAAGGGCGTCGCGTGCCGCCTCGAGCTGGTCGAGGGACTCGCCTTGCGCGACGACGGCCTTCTCGAGCTGACCTTCGCGGAACGCGCGCTCCGCGCGATCCATCGCCGCCGAGCTCGCACCGAGCGCCTTCACGACGCGCTCGTCACGGGCCCCCGAACGCAGGGACTCCGCACGCTTTCCAAGCTTCCGCTGTTCGTCGGCGAGCGTCTTCGCGTCGCCGTGAAGCTTCTCGTCGAGCCACGCCTCTTCGTCGCCGAGGCGGTTCCTCAAGACGCTCCGCCCACGCGATGCGCCGTTCGGGACGAGGCGCGTGACCGAACGGACGCCTTCGCGCGCCGCGCGGTAATCGCCTCGAGCCACGTCTTCCGCCGCGCGACGCAGACGCGCTTCGCCCTCGCGGTGCCGGAGCTCTTGCGAGCCGGCGAGCTCTTGAAGGAGCTTCGCATGAGCGTCGCGCTCGGCGGCTTCGTCGCCGGGTCCGCTGTGTGCGAGCGCATCGGCCGCGCGCCGCAAGCCCTGCTGTTCCTGAGCGAGATCGTCGATTGCCGACCCGCGCGATTCACCTTGACCGCGCTCGGACGGCTCGCCCTCGCCGGAGGCCTCGCCGCTCCCTTCGCCACTCCCCTCCCCGCCGATCTCCTGGCGACCGTCGCCCGCTCCCCCCTTGCCGCCACCGCCGCGTGCGCCGAAGCTCGGGTCGGGGCGCGCGAGGCGACGTGCAAGGGCCGCGAGGAGAAACTTCGACCCCGCTGCGTCGGTGGCCAGCAGTTCGCGCACGCGCGCGAGCTCGCCTTCCGCGAGATCGCCGAGGTCGCGACCGAGCGGGCCGAGGACGCGGAGGGTGATCGCCGCCGACGAGAGCCGCGCGAGGTCGTCGCCAAGGGAAGGTGGCACCGTCGACTGAATCGCATCGCTCGCGGTCTGAACCTGCTGGCCAACGCGACGCGCGACGGCGCGTGCGTCGCTCCAGGCCAGCCCACGAAGCGCACCATCGAGGGAGAGCACGAGCGCTTCGGTCGCAGCGACGACCTCGCCGCGCGCCGCCTCGCCGTCGCGCTTCGGCAGGTTCTCGAGGAGCGTCACGAGGCGCGCCGCTTCGCGCCGAACCGCCGAGCGCAGCGCGCCGGGGACCACGAGGCCGAGCGAGGAGGTGGCAAGCGACGCCTCGATTTCTTCGCGCTCTTCTTCGAGCTCCACGAGCAAGAGGGGAAGCGTTGTCGCGTTGGGCTCGCGCGTGGCCTCGAGGCGGCGCGCGAGCCTGTCGACCTCGTGGTCCCGAAGCAGCACGAGCGACTTGAAGCGATCGGCTTCCGCGGTGCCGATCG
>CAIOHM010000208.1 GCA_903858055.1 uncultured delta proteobacterium | reverse complement strand
CCCGGCGGATGAACGGGCGCACTGGACCCTCGCGAACGCCCTTTCCGCACAACAGGAGTACGATCGTGCGATCGCGGAGTTCCGTGCGGCGATCGCGATCGCGCGATGAGGCACGAGCTGCGCGCCGTCGACGAGCACGCGAGCTCCGTAGCGCCGGGCCACGGCGACGACGCGCTCGAGGGGCACGAGCTCTCCGGTGACGTTGCTCGCGCCGGTGATCGCGACGAGACGATCGCACTCCGTGCAGGATGCAAGCGCCGCCTCGAGGCGCGTGATGAGCTCGTCGTGGGAGCGCGGCACCCCGAGCGCCCGGTACGACGCGGCCCTGCGCCAGGGGAGCAGGTTCGCGTGATGCTCGAAGTCGAAGCCGAAAATCGCGGTGTTTTCCGGCAGCGCATGCGCGAGCAGCGCGAGAGCGTCGGTCGTGTTGCGCGTGAAGACGACGTGATCGCCGGGGCGTGCGCCGACGAAGTGCGCGACGCTGCGGCGGCACGCGCCAAGGAGCTCGGTGGTCACCTGGCTGGCAAGGCCGCTCCCGCGGTGGGCGCTCCCGTACCAAGGCCAGAAGGCCTCGAGCTTGTCATGCACGCGCCTCGCCACGAGCGTGGTGGCGGCGTTGTCGGCATGCACCGCGCGCACAGGGCGACCGTCGACGAGATCGATCGTCGCCTCGGCACCGAGGAGCTCGAGGAGCGGAGCGTCGCCTTCGTCGAAGATTTCCTCGTGTACGAGCAACGCGCGGCGCACGGTGCGCGCGAGCGAAGGGGCGGAGAGAGCGGCGTGACGATGTGCGTCGACCATGGGTGTCCTCGAGAGCCAAGGGACGCCCCGATGCCGAGGTCGTCCGCGCTTGCCCGCCGCGACATGCGACGGACCTGGTCGTCACCCGGGACACCCCACCGCGGAGGGAGGGTTGTCGGCCAGCAAGCCGGGGCTTGATGCTGGCACTCATGACCGAGGGCAGGCCTTACCACGACGCGCGCGGCGATGCGAAGCCTCTTGCGACGGAGGGCGCCTCGGCGACGTGCGTGCTAGGGCTTCTACATGCGCACCGGACCCGCGTTTTTCCTCGCTACGAGCGTCTTTGGCGCGGGTGCCTTCGCCCTCTCCTGCGGCGCGGACGTCGCCTCGAGCGCGGGCGACGCGGGGTCCTCGACGGCCGCGGACGCGTCGCCCCCTATCGCTGCACGCGGCCTCGACGAGCGCGTGACGCCGCAGACGTGCCTCGCGCCCACGCGTCCCGAGCTCCCGACGGGCGTGACCCTGGAGGAGGTGTTTCCGCGCGGCACCTTCGCACAGCCGCTTGCGATGGCGATGGCGCCTGGTGACGCGACGACCTTCTACGTGGCCGAGCGCGGCGGGCGCATTCGCAAGGCCACGCGCGGTGCGGCACCGTCTCTCTTCCTGCAATTCCCCTCAGGATCCGTTGACGCGCGCGGCGAAGGGGGCTTCCTCGGCTTCGCGTTCCACCCGGCGTGGGCGCGCGGTACGCGCGAGGTCTTCGTGAGCTACACGGTGCAGGGCACGGGCACCCCGCTCCGCTCCGTGGTGGCCCGTGTGCGCTCGACCGACGGCGGCGCGACGCTCGACGCGGGCACCTTCGAGACCCTGCTCACGATTGACCAGCCGTACACGAACCACAACGGCGGCGGCGTCGCCTTCGGGCCGGACGGCTTCCTCTACCTCGGCTTCGGCGACGGCGGCTCCGCCGGAGACCCGCTCAACGCGGGGCAACGCACCGACACGTTGCTCGGCAAAATGCTGCGCATCGACGTCGATCGACGCGAGGGGGCGCTCGCGTACGCGATCCCTCCGACGAACCCCTTCGCCGCAAGCACCACCTCGCGCCGCGAGATCTTCGCGTGGGGTCTCCGCAACCCGTGGCGCTGGAGCTTCGACACGAAGACCGGTGACCTGTGGGCCGGAGACGTGGGGCAAGATCGCGTCGAAGAGATCGACCTCGTCGTGCGCGGCGGCAACTACGGGTGGAAGATCCGCGAAGGAGACCGGTGCTACCCGAGCGGCAACGACACCTGCTCGCGGCTCGGCCTCGTCGAACCGGTCTTCACCTACGGGCGCGCCGATGGCGTGTCGATCACCGGTGGATTCGTCTACCGCGGCGCGCGTGTGCCGAGCCTCGCGGGGACGTACCTCTTCGGCGACTTCGCCAGCGGCAGCGTGTGGGCCCTCGACGACGACGGGCGCACGAAGCAGAAGCGCCTCCTCGCCCAGCTCCCGGCGAACAACCTGGCGAGCTTCGGCCAAGACGCGAACGGTGAGGTCTACACGCTCTCCATCGGCACGGGCGCGGTGCACACCTTCGCCCCCGCCGCTCCCCTGCCCCCAAGCGCGTTCCCAACGAAGCTCTCGGCCACGGGATGCGTGGACCCGCGCGACCCGAAGGAGCCCGCCGCGAGCCTTTTGCCCTACGAAACACGCGCGATGCTGTGGTCCGACGGCGCGCGAAAAGAGCGCTTCATGGCGCTGCCCGACGGCGCCACCGTGACGCTCGACGCGAGCGGAGACTTCGTCTTTCCGAACGGCACCGTGCTCGTGAAGCACTTCGACCTCGGCGCCACGCGCGTCGAGACGCGCCTCTACGTACGCCACGCAGACGGCGTATGGGCCGGGTATTCCTACGCGTGGAACGCGGCGCAGACCGACGCCGAT
>CAIOHM010000207.1 GCA_903858055.1 uncultured delta proteobacterium | reverse complement strand
TCGTCGAAGACGGCAAGCGTCGCGACGTGCTCATCGGTGCGCGCTCCTACGTCGATCCCCGTGCGGCCGTGAAGATCGTCGACTGGCGCAACGCGCCGGTCTCGAAGATCTTCTACCGCTACCAAGAGGGCGACGACTACGAAGAGGAGATCGGCGATCGCGTCGTCGAGGGCCAGGTCGCGCTGCGCCGCTCCGTCGCGATCGTGAACGGGGTGCTCGTGCGCGTCTCGTCGAGCGAGGGTACCTTCGTGCGCGCGCGAGGCTCGGACCGCTGGTCCCGCGTCGACACGAAGCGCGTTCGTTTGGCCACCGAGAAGCGCTGGCAAGGCGGCAAGACCGAGCAAGGGCAGGGGCCGAAGCTTGGGGTAGGGGCCGACGGCGAGCTGCGCACGGACAAGCATCTCCCGGCGATCGCCGCGCTGCTCGACCCCGATCAGTTCAAGCTCATCGCCAAGCCAGGCTCGGGCGTCGTCGCCATTCAAGGCGGCGCGGGGTCGGGCAAGACCACGGTCGGTCTGCACCGCATGGCGTACCTCGCGTTCACGGACCCGCAGCGCTTCAAGCCCGAGCGGCTCATGGCGATCGTGCCCAACGACGCTCTCGTGCACTACGTGGCCCGCGTGCTGCCGACGCTCGAAGTCAGCGGCGTGCCCGTCATGACCTTTGCGCGATGGAGCTCACGCGTCCTCGCGTACTTGCTCACCAAGATCCCGCTCCGCCAAAACGAGAGCACGCCGCCCGTGGTCGCGCGCGCGAAGATGCATCCCGCCATGCTTCGCGTGGTGGACGCGCTCCACCGCAAAGCCACCGCCGACGCGACACGCAAGCTCGACGAAGTGTTCGCGCGCGGTCGCCAGCGTGACGTGCTCGCAAACGCGTGGAAGGCGACCGGCAAGCGCGCGGGCGAGGAGAGACCGCTCGAGGTGCGCCTGGCCGCGTTCAACGGCTGGCTTGCCGGAAAGCGCGAACTCCAGGGAGTCGCCAAGGCGCCGGACTTCGGCACCGTCGAACGCATGGCCCTCGACAAGGCGGTTCACGAGCTGCGCCAGACCGCGCGCAACGTCGCGCTCCACTGGGACGAAGCGACCACGAACCGCGCGTTGCTCCACGAGCACTTCCGCGGCGTGCAAGGCTTCACGCAGAACCAAATCGATCAGGTCGCCGACTGGGGAACGAAGCAGGCACGCATCCGTGCCGAGGGCGAGCGCGACGGCGACGAGCCGACGATCGACACCGAAGACCCCGCGCTCATCCTCCGCGTTTGGCAGGTGTTCCGCGGCCCGCTGACCGACATCGACGGGGCTCCGCTGCGCTTTGCGCACCTCTTCGTCGACGAAGTGCAGGACGCGAACCCCGTCGCGCTCCGCGTCCTGCTCGAGCTCACGGGCAGCGATCGCTCCATCACGCTTGCGGGCGACGTGGCCCAACGCACCCTCGAGGAAGACGACGACGCGGAGCGCTTCGACTGGGTGACGCTCCTCGAAGGGCTCGGCATCGAGGCGGCGGCGCTTTCGCCGCTCAAGGTCAGCTACCGCTCGACCGCGGAGATCACGGATTTCGCTCGCGGGGTCTTGGGCCCACTGGCGCACGACGAAATCCCCGAAACGACGCGAAGCGGTCCGCCGGTCGAGCTCCTCCGGTTCTCGTCGCAAGGCGAAGCGGTCGCGTTCTTGGCCGACGCGCTGAAGCAGCTCCACGGCGACGAGCCGACGGCGAACGTGGCGCTCATCGCGCGGCATGCGGCCCAGGCCGAGGTCTATCACCAGGGGCTCGACCGCGCCGAAGTGCCGAACGTGCGCATCGTGACCGAGCAAGACTTCACCTGGAACGCCGGGTTCGACGTGACCGACGTGCGTCAAACGAAGGGTCTCGAGTTCGACGAGGTCGTGCTCCTCGACACGAACGCGTCGAGCTATCCCGAGAACGCGCTCGCGCGCCGCATGCTCTACGTGGGCGCGACTCGTGCGGCCCACCAGCTCTGGTGCGTCGCGAGCAGCGAGCCCTCGAAGCTCGTGGTGCAAGCGCTTGGTGAAGACCCGGTGGCCGCGACGCCTTGAGCGCGCCTGCGGCCGGTGCGCCAGGAAAACGCCTCGGCAAGCGCTGCGCGGCCTGTTCGTGCCCCCGGCTTCACAAGTCGCATAAGATGCATTATGTAAACTAAGTTCGGGGTGCCCGCGGCGCAGGGTCAGGCTGGCGATTCCCTGCGGCCGCGTCGCGGCGAAGCGCCTTCGTTGCTCGTGGGTTCGGGCGATGGCTCGGCGGCGCACCGCGGGTCTCCGCGCCGCGCATCGTGCGGCGCATCTACGCGTGCGATGGCGCGGTTCTGTGCGGCGTGGGCGTTCACGACGCCTTGTCGTCGTGACGCGTGGCGAGGCTGGCAGATGCGGAGCGCTCGGGTCGGTCCCTGCCCGGTCCTCGTGCGGCGCGTGTGTATCTCCAGGCTGTGCGAGGTCATACGGAAACCAGTCGTCGTCATGTCGCGATGGACGGAGCGCTTCGCGCATCGCCTTGGCACGGGTTCCGCGCGGTCTCGTCGAGCTTCCGGTCTCGTTGGAAGTTTCCTCGCCGATCGCTTTCGGGCTCGACGTTTGTTCAGATGGATGGTCCCCTGCACGCTTCATGAAGTGTCTTCCTGCGCACGCGCTTCGTGCGGTGCTCGGGCTCTCACCATCGGAGAACACAGGAATGTCGAAGCAGCAGGTTTGGTTCGGTTGGGCTGGGGCGCTCGTGTTGACGAGCTCGCTCGTGGGTTGCGCAGGCGCGGACGGCGCCGTGGGCCCGGCGGGTGCCGACGGCAAGGACGGCAAGGACGGCACGAGCGGCGCGCAGGGCGCTACGGGTGCTACGGGCGCTACGGGTGCTCAGGGCGCCACCGGCGCGAGCGGTGCTTCGGCTCCGGCGCCGACGGCCGCGATCGCCCTCGTCACCCCGGATCGCCTCACGGCGGGTCGCACGGCCAAGGTCGTGATCATCGGCACGGGCGTCAAGTTCACCGCCGCCACGACCCTCGATTTCGGCGCCGGCGTCACGACCGCGAACCAGCGCCTCCTCAGCGACGTGTCGATCGAAGTGCAGGTCACGGTCGCCGCGGACGCGGTGCTCGGCGCGCGTGCGCTCTCGGCGACCACGGGCACCGCCACGGTGACGCAGCCGAACGCGTTCACCATCGACGGCGCGATCGCGGTGAACGCGATCAGCGGCTCGTTCGCGACGGGCGCCGAAGGCACCGTTCGCGTGCGCACCACGGCTCCTCGCTCGTTCGTTCCCACCGTCGCCGGCTCGACGGTCAAGGTTGGCAACGCGACGATCGCCGCGAGCGGCGCGGTCGCGCTCGGAGCCGACTTCAAGTGGATCTCGTCGGACCTCGCGGAGATCACCTACTCGATCAACCCGTTCTTCGACACGGCCACCAAGTCCACGTTCACCGTAACCTACGGTGAGGGCGGCACGGAAGCTTGGGCGACCTCGGTCACGGCCTCGGCCACGACCGCCGTGACCGCGGGCACGCCTGCGACCGGTTCGATCCCGTCGGGCGGATTCAGCATCATGACCTTCGACGCTCCGGCGAACGTCGGCGTCACCTTCTCGCTCACCGCGGCCGCCGGAGCGACCCTCGCGCCGCGCATTCGTGCGTTCGCGGGTGGCGCGACGCCGAGCGCGCTGAGCTCCGTTTCGGGCTCGTCGATCACGGTGCGCACCACCGCCGCCGGGCCGCTTGCCTTCGTCGTCTCCGACGTGACCTCTCCCGCGGCCTCGTCGGCGATCGGCTTCACGGCCAACGTCAGCACCGTTCCGAGCGAGTCCGAGCCCAACAACGACCGCGCGACCGCGAACGCGATCACGCCGGGCGCCACGGGCGTTCTCGCGTCGCTGCCGACCTCCGCGGACAACGACTACTTCACGTTCACGACGACGCAGCCCGAGATCGTGCAGATCCGTACCCGTCCGGCGACCGCATCGACCGCGGATACGCAGATCTGGCTGTGCGGCGACGCAGATGCGAGCTGCGCGTACGGAGAGTCGCGCACGAACAACCGCGGGTCCGACGACGACTCGGGCTCCGTCGCCGCGTGGGGCGGCGGCACGAACAACAGCGGCGCGTCGATCGTCACGGCGCGCCTCGCAACCCCAGGTAAGTACCACGCCGCCGCGAGGCTCTACAGCGTCGCCGCGGCCAGCGAGTACGGCGTGACCGTGACCTACAAGACGGCGACGGACGAGAACGCCTCGAACGACACCGTCGCCACGGCCACGACCCTGCCCTTCGGCAACGTCGGCCGCGGCAGCATCACGACGGCCGACACCTCGGCCGACTGGTGGAAGGTCACGCTCCCCACGGCGGGCGGCTTCGTCTTCATGACCACGGCGCCGGACCTCACCGACACCGCGAACGGCAACCTCTCGACGCAGATCTGGGTGTGCACCGAAACGGCAGCCCTCGCGAGCACCTGCACCTACGCGAGCGGCAACCTCGGGGCGAACTCGACGTCCGGTCCGTTCAACTACTCGCTCCTCAAGCTCGGCAAAGGCTCGACGAGCACGGCTGCGGACCTCGCGGCGGGCAGCTACTACGTCGGCGTGCAGCGCAGCGGGACCACCGTCGGTGACTACCTCCTCGTGGTCGAGCAGCTCTGATCGAGCGGGAGAAGAGCACCATGACGAACCAACACACGTTGTTCGGATGGGCGGGCGCCCTCGCGCTCGCCAGCACGCTCGCTGCGTGCGGTCCCGATGGGGCCGCGGGCGCAGCGGGTCCCGCCGGCCAAGATGGTAAGGACGGCAAGGCCGGTACCGACGGCGCGCAAGGGGCCACGGGCGCGACCGGCGCTGCAGGTGCACCCGGCGCCACCGGCGCGAACGCGCCGATTCCCGACGGCTCGATCGTCGTCGTCACGCCCGACCGCGTGGCGGCGGGGCGCACGACCAAGGTGACGGTCCTCGGCACCGGAACGCGCTTCACGAGCGCGACCACGGTCAACTTCGGCGCGGGCATCACCGCGTCGAACCTCCGCGTCCTCAGCGAGGTTTCGCTCGAGGCCACGCTCACGGTCGACCCCACCGCGACGCTCGGCGCGCGCCCGGTCTCGGTGACCACGGGCACGACCACGCTCACGCAGCCGAACGCTCTTCGCGTCGAGGGCTCGGTCGAGGTGAACCCGGTCGACCCGGGCACGCTCGCGGCTGGCGACGAAGGCGCGCTCCGCGTGCGCATCACCGCACCGCGCGTCTTCGCGCCTTCGGTTTCGGGGACGAACTTCGTCGTCGGGAACGCAACGCTCACCGCTCCGGCGGCCGTTGCCCTCGGCACCTCGATGAAGTGGCTCGGCGAGAGCGTCGGCGAGATCACGTACGCGGTGAACCCCTTCATCGCGACGGCGTCTCCCGCGACCTTCACGCTCACCTACGGCGAGGGCGGCACCGAGACCGTCAACGCGCCGATCGCGGCGACCACGAGCACGGCCGTCACGGCGGCGGCGACCGTGTCGTCGTCGGTGCCCGCGGGCGGCGGCTTCCGCGTCTTCACCTTCGACGCGCCGGCCAACACGGCCTTTGCGTTCACGGTGACCGCGGCTTCCGGGGCAACCTTCGCGCCGCGCATCCGCGCCTACGTCCAGGGCACGGACGCGGCGATCGGCACCACGTCGAACGGCAGCTTCGGCGCGCGAACGGGCGCTGCGGCGGCCACGTACGCCTTCGTCGTGCGCGACACCACTACGCCCGCGGCGAGCGCACCGATCGCGATCACCGCTTCGGTGACCGCCTACGGCAACGAAGTCGAGCCGAACAACGATCGCGCCACGGCCACACCACTCGTGTGGAACACGCCGCTCGTCGGCACCGTGGGCACGACCGATCGCGACTTCTACTCGTTCACGGTCGGCGGCACGACGCCGCAGCTCATCGAGGCGCGCGTCACGAACTTCGGAGCGGGAGCCGCGCGTCGCGTGCTCTTCTGCGACGGCGTTCAGACCTGCCTCAACACGAACGACTCGCGCACCGCGAACAGCGGCGTCGAGCTCAACAGCGGCCGCACCGGGGGTGCCTGGCTTCCGGGCTACGCGGATCCCCAGACGCTCACCGCGCAGCTGCCTCCGGGCAACTGGTTCGTCGTCGTCGACCCGAACTCGACCACGCAGGCCGCGACGGACTACGCGATCACGATCGCGCAGAAGACCGCGGTCGATGAGACGGCGACCAACCACACGGCGGCGCAGGCGCTCGAGCTGCCCGCGGGTCAGGTGGGCCGCGGCTCGATCACGGTGGCAGACGTGCTCGCGGATTGGTGGAAGTTCAACGCGGCCGCAGGCGCCTCGTACCTCATCCAGACCCGCCCGTGGATCGCGACCGACGCGACGAATGGCGCGCTCGACTCGCAGGTCTGGATCTGCAACGAGAACACCGCGCTCAACACGAGCACCTGCTCGTACGCGACGGCCCCCACGGGCACGTTCAACGACGATACCGGTCCGTTCTCCTACGGCGAGTTCCGGTTCACGCCAGCGGCCGCGGGGATTCACTACGTCGGCGTCCAGCGTTACGGCACCTCGGTGGGCAACTACCTCCTCGTCGTCGACAAGCTCTGAACGAGCCGCGCTACCGCGCAAACGAAGACACCGGGGCCCTCGCGGGCTCCGGTGTTTTTCTTTGCGGCATCGGCTCTCGTGCAAGATGCAAAAGTGCGTGGCCGATCGAGTCGTCGTTCGGAGTTCGCGCCCGCCGGCGTTGCGCGTTCAGTCGGCCGAGGGCGGGGTCACACGAAGCCCGAGCAGCACGCCCGTGTTGGAGAAGGCGAAGACGCCGTGCGCCGCCGCCACGGGACGCGCCGTGAAGCCATCGGTCACGTCG
>CAIOHM010000206.1 GCA_903858055.1 uncultured delta proteobacterium | reverse complement strand
CGGGGGCCACGCGGCGGAGCGTGTCGACGATGCGGCTCGTCGCGCGCGAGTCGTTCTTGAGGAGCACGACGAGGCGCGCTTGCTCGACGCGCGCGTGTGGGAGGGCTTCCTCGCTGGTCGCGTCGCCGTAGTACACGGGCAGGTGCTCGGCGCGGCCCCGTCGCACGTTCTCGGCGTTCAGGTCGAGCACCGTGAACGGCGTGCCGCTCGCCGCGAGCGCGCGTGCGGATTGGCGCCCCGCGACACCGAAGCCCACGATGACCACGTGCGGGGTTTGGCTCGCGTGGGCGTCGCTCTCGACGTCGTCGATGGCGCGCACACCGAGGAGCTTTTCGAGCGGCGCCAAGAGCTTCTCGCCGGCGCGCATGTGAGGCGCGGCCTGCGCGAACAGCGGGGTCAGGAACATCGAGAGCACGCCCGCCGCGAAGAGCGGTGCCGCGGCGCGCTCGTCGAAGACCTGGTTCGCGATCGCCAGGCGCGTGAGCACGAAGCCGAACTCACCGAACTGCGCGAGGCCGACTCCGGCCAGCCACGCGGCACGCACTGGGAAGCGCATCGCGAGCGCCGCGATCGTCGCGAGGACGCCCTTGGCTACGAGGAACCCGAAGAGGAGCGTGCCGACCACGAGGGGCTCACCGACCACGACGCGCACGTCGAAGAGCATCCCGAGCGAGACGAAGAACACGCTCACGAAGGCGTCGCGCAGCGGCAGCAAATCGCCCATCGCACGGTGCCCGTACTCCGTGTCGGCGACGAGCATCCCCGCGAGGAACGCGCCGAGCGCGAGCGAGAGGCCCGCGAGCGCCGTGAGGTACGCGGTGCCGATGCACAGGCCCAAGATCGCGAGCAGAAAGACCTCGCGGCTGCGGCTCGCGTCGACCCAGTCGAGGAAGCGCGGCACGAGCACGCGCGCGACGACGATCGTCACCACGACGACGAGCGCCGCCTTCGCCATGGCGGCACCGATCGAACCGGCCGCCGCCGCGAGGCCGCTCTTCGCACCGAGGAGCGGCACGACGAGGACCATGGGCACCACGCAGAGATCTTGAAAGACGAGCGTGCCGACGATGAAGCGCCCGTGCGGCGCCTCGAGCTCCTGGCGATCACCGAGCGCACGCAGCACGATGGCCGTGCTCGAGAGCGCGAAGACGAAGCCGTAGACGATCGCGCGCGCCGTGCTCTGACCGAGCGCGACGGCGCTCCCTGCGACCGCGAGCGTCGTGAGGCCGACCTGCAAGAGGCCGCCGAGCGCCACTTGGCGAAAGATGTCCTTGAGCCGCGCGAGCGAGAACTCGAGGCCGATTGTGAAGAGCAAGAGCACCACGCCCACCTCGGCGAGCGCCTCGATGTCGTGCACCGAGGTCGCGAGGCCGAGGCCGAAGGGGCCTACGAGCGCGCCCGCGGCGAGCAGCCCCGCCACCGTCGGCAAGCGAAGCTTCGCGAGGATGACCGTGACCAGCGCGCCGACGACGGCGACGATCGCGAGTTCGTCGAGGAGCGGGACGGTTTCCATGATGCTGCGCCAAGCCTCCTGCGCGCCGGATGCGGGGCGCGTCTACGCGACTGGCGCGAGCCAAGGGCTGCGCCGATCGACGGCCGCGATCGCGCGGGTGAACCTCAGGCGGTGACGGGCGGCGCCGTGGTGACGACGACCATCGCGGCGCGCACGAGGCGAT
Organism: uncultured delta proteobacterium; assembly: GCA_903858055.1. Taxonomy (GTDB): domain Bacteria; phylum Myxococcota_A; class Polyangia; order Polyangiales; family Polyangiaceae; genus CAIQDA01. Next base: position 9,596 of record CAIOHM010000206.1, on the reverse strand, counting down.
CGCCCTGCATGTAGCCGGGCTGAACCTCGGCCACGATCGTGCCTGGCGCGTGCTCCGCCGAGACGACCTGCTGAATCGCTTCGTGCATGGAGGGATCGAAGCTCGCGCCCACGCCGGGGACGCGCGAGATGCCGACCTTGCCGAGCGTGTCGAGGAACTGGCGCTGCACCATGCCGAGCCCCTCGGCGACGGCCTTCACGTCTTCGGCCTTCTGGGCGCTCGTGATCGCGCGCTCGAGGTTGTCGAAGACCGGGAGCAGATCGCGGAGGACCTCCTCGCGACCGGCGCGGCGAGCGTCTTCGGCTTCGCGGCGACCACGCTTGCGCACGTTGTCGAGCTCCGCGGCGGCGCGGAGGAGCTGATCCTTGAGCTTGGCGGCCTCGGCCTGCGCGGCGGCGAGGGCGTCGACGGAAGCCTCTTCGCTCGCGACGACCTCGGCAGCGGCTTCGGTGGTCTCGGCGTGGGTCTGGGATTCGTCGTTCATCGCTTCACCTAGGACAGGGTGTTCGGCTCGCGGACCCTAGGGCAACTCGCCTGGAAAAGGAACGAGGGAAAGGTGCCGCGAGGAACCCCCCGATACGCCGACGCGGAAGCCCTCGAACGGCGGCGTGCGTGTGATAACGGCCCGGGAATGTCCGAGGTCGAGCTCAACGCGCCGCAGGCTCAGGCGGTGGCCCACCGGAGCGGGCCGCTCCTCGTCTTCGCGGGGGCGGGCAGCGGCAAGACGCGCGTCATCACGTACCGCATCGCGAACCTCGTCGCGGCGGAGGGCGTGCCTGCGCATCGCATCCTCGCGGTGACGTTCACGAACAAAGCGGCGCGCGAGATGCGTGAGCGCCTCGAGGGGCTCCTCGGCGAAGACCTCGCACGGCGGCTCTGGGTCGGCACGTTCCACTCGCTCGGCGCGAAGCTGCTGCGCCTGCACGGAGCCACCATCGGCCTGAAGGGCGACTTCGCGATCTACGATGGGACCGATCAAAAGGCGCTCGTCGCGCGCATCCTCAAGGACCTGAGCCTCGACGACAAGCGCTACCCCGCGAAGGTGATCCTCGGGCAAATCGGGCAGCACAAGCAGAAGGGGCTCACGCCCGACGACGTGCACACGACCGACTCGGCGCACGCCGAGGTCTTCGCGGACGTGTGGCGCCAATACGAAGCCCGCATGCGCACGGCGAACGCGCTCGACTTCGAAGACATCTTGCTGCGCAGCGTGGAGCTCCTCGACAAAGAGCTCGAGCTCGGCGTCGTCGGGGTGCGCGAGCGCTTCGACCAGGTGCTCGTCGACGAGTTCCAAGACACGAACGGCACGCAGTACCGCTGGCTCAAGGGGCTCGCGCAGTTCCACGGGAACCTGTGCGTGGTCGGCGACGACGACCAGTCGATCTACGCATGGCGCGGCGCCGACGTGCGCAACATTCAGAGCTTTCGTCGCGATCACCCGGGCGCCGAGGTGGTGAAGCTCGAACAGAACTACCGCTCGACGGGGCACATCGTCGAGGCGGCGTTGGCGGTGGTCTCGAAGACCCAGGTGCGCGAGCCGAAGAAGCTCTGGACCGAGAACGACCCGGGCGACCCGATTCAAGTCGTCGAGCTCCCGGACGAGCGTGCCGAGGCTGCCTTCGCGCTGCGCTGCGTGCGCGAGGGCATCGAGGAGGGCGCGAGCCCGCGGGATTTCGCTGTATTCTACAGAATTCATGCGCAGAGCCGGGTGCTCGAAGAAGCGCTGCGTACGGCGCGCATCGCGTACAAGGTCGTCGGTGGCATGCGCTTCTACGAGCGCGCCGAGATCAAGGACGCGATCGCCTACCTGCGCCTCGCGCTCAACCCCTCGAGCGACGTGGACTTCCTTCGCGTGGTGAACGTGCCCGCCCGCGGCATCGGCCAGACCACGGTCGACCGCCTCGCCGAGCGTGCGCGTCGCCTGGGCAAGCCGCTCTTCGAGTCCACCGCCGATCTCGCCTCCGAGACCGCGATCCCCGCCGCCGGGAGGAAGAAGCTCGAGGCCTTCCGCGCGCTCCTCGAGGGGCTGCGGCGCTCGCTCGCCGTGGACACCCCAGCCGCCTTCGTCGACCGCGTGCTCGACGAGACCGGCTACCGCAAAGCGCTCGAGAAGGAAGACTCGGTCGAAGCCGACGGCCGCCTCGAAAACCTCGAAGAGCTCCGAAGCGCGCTCCTCGATTTCGAGCGCGAGTGCGAACTCCGTGGTGAGCCGCCCACGATGGCGACTTGGCTCGAGAACGCGGCCCTTCACTCCGAGGCCGACGCCGTCGTCGGCGAGAGCGTCTCGCTCATGACCGTGCACGCCGCGAAGGGCCTCGAGTTCCCGTTCGTGGTGCTTACGGGGATGGAGGAGGAGCTCTTTCCGTACCGCGGCCTCGACCCCGCCGAGCGCGACGAGCTCGACGAAGAGCGCCGCCTCGCCTACGTGGCCATCACGCGCGCCCGCGAGCGCCTCGTGTGCACGCACGTGAAGCTGCGGCAGCTCTTTGGGCAGACGCGCGTGGGCATCGAGAGCCGCTTCTTGCGCGAGCTCCCGAAGCACACGGTCGCGCGCTTGCGCTGCGACGCCTATGGGCGCGTGAGGCCGCTGGCCGAGGTCGAGCGCGTGAAGATCCCCGCGGCGCCGCCCACCTTCGAGCGGCGCGTCGACACCTCGTTCTTCGACGACGTGCCCGACGACGAAGGGGGGCTACGGCCGGGAGCTTTCGTGCGCCACGCCACGTTCGGCTCGGGGCGCGTGCGCAGCCTCGAGCGCCGAGGGTCGGAAATCGCGGCCCAGGTCGAGTTCAAGGGCATGGGGGTCAAGACGATCTACGCGCGCTTCCTCGTCGCGGACGAGTGAGCGCGCGCCGATCATCCGTTGCGCGCGCGCGGGGAGCAGATAACCTCCGAGTCCTCGAAGAACCGACGGGATTGCGATGAGTCAGGCGGGGAGAAAGTGGGCGCTGTGGGCGGGGGCCGAAGACGCGAAGCGCTCGGGCCGCTGGACACGTTGGTACGACAACGGCCAGAAGCTCGCCGAGGGGGCCTTCTTCGGGGGCAAAGAGAGCGGCGTCTGGCAGCGCTGGTACGAGAGCGGCAACCTCATGGCCGAAGGCGAGATGCGCGAAGGTCTCGAATCCGGCGAGTGGGTCTTTTACCACGACGCCGAGGGCGTGAAGTCCGCGGCGGGCCCCATGAAGGGCGGCGTCATGGACGGCCTCTGGACCTTCTGGGATCCCACGGGCACGAAGAAGGCCGAAGGTCGCCTCGCGAATGGCAAGCGCGTCGGCAAGTGGGTGCACTGGCACGACAACGGGGCCAAGCGCGCCGAGGGCGAGATGGTCAACGACCGCGAGCACGGCAAGTGGATGGAGTGGTTCCCGGACGGCTCGCGCAAGAGCGAGGGCGAGTACCTCGGCGGCAACGAGCAGGGTCTTTGGCAGTATTTTCAGGGCTCGGGCGAGAGCTCGACGGTCACGTTCAAAGAGGGCGTCAAGCACGGCTCGTTCACGCGCTACTTCGCGAACGGCACGCGCGCGGCCGAGGGCGAGTACCGCAACGGCCTCCTGCATGGGCCCTTCATGAGCTGGTACGAGAACGGCAACACGCGCGAAGACGGCGAGTTCCGCGAGAACAAGAAGCACGCGGTGTGGACCAACTTCACCGTCGAAGGCGACGTCGAGAAGAAGATGGAGTTCAAAGAGGGCAAGCGCGTCTGAGCGCGACGCTCATCGCGTGAGCGCGAATGCGACGGCGACCAGCGCGATCGCCACGGCGGCGGCGATGGCCACGCCGGTCAGGCTGCGCTTCGCGGGCGGCATCGCCTCGGGCAGCGCGCTCTTCGGAAGCGTGACCGGAGCGGTCTCGACTTGGCTCATGGGCGGATCGTTGACGATGACGCTCTCGATCTGCGGGTGGCTCGGTGTGTCGGGGATCGTGCGGCGCGACGCGCGATCTTCGGCCTCGAGCTGCGCGAGCGTCGCCATGCGCGACTCTTCCTCGAGCTCGCGAACGCGGCGCTCACGGTCGCGGCGGCGCTCGACGTACTCGGTGCCGAAGGTCTCGGTGAGCCACTCGCCGAGGCGCAGCGGACTGCCGAGGAGGCGGTTCGGTCGGGCCCAGCCCTCGATGTCCTTCTGGAACGCTGCCGCGCTCGCGTAACGATCATCACGATCGGCGGCCAGGGCCTTCTCGACGACGCCGCGAATGCGGTCGAAGTCAGGCAAGTGCGTGGCTTCGAAGGCCGGCACCGCGCCCTCCTTTGCGACCTCGAGGAGCGAGGCGCGCTCGCCCTTGCGGTACATGCGCTTGCCGGAGAGGAGCTCCCACAGCACCACGCCCGCCGCGAAGACGTCGGCGCGTGCGTCGACCTGCGTGCCACGCGCGTGCTCCGGCGCCATGTAGCCGGCCTTGCCAACGAGCGCGTCGCCCATGGCCTGCACGTCGACGGCCTCGTTCGCGTGCGCGATGCCGAAGTCGCAGAGCTTCACTTCGCCCTCGAGCGAGACGAGCACGTTCGAGGGCGAGACGTCGCGGTGCACGACCCCGAGTGGCTGCCCCGCGTCGTCGGTGCGGCGGTGAGCGTGATCGAGGCCCTTCAGCACCTCGACGACGAAGGTGGTGGCGAAGTTACCGGGGAGGGGAAGACCACGCTTCGCGCACTGCTTGAGGAGCGTCGCGAGGTCGATGCCCTCGATGTAGTCCATCGCGATGTAGAGGCGCCCCGCTTCACGGCCGAGGTCGAAGACCTGCACGACGTTCGGGTGGTCGAGACGCGCCGCAAGCTTCGCCTCGAAGACGAGCTGGTCGGCGAAAGTCTTGTTGTCGGCGTATTCGGGAAGGATGAGCTTGATCACCGCGAGGCGCGAGGCGCCCGCATCGGTCTTCACGCGCGCCAAGTAAATCTCGGCCATGCCGCCGCGACCGATGAAGTCGAAAAGCGTGTAGCGCCCGAAACGGTGGGGCAGTTCGAGCGAAGGCGCGTCCATGCGCCTCCGTGGGTAACGCCAGGGGCGAGCGCGGGCAAGCACAACGAGGCCTTTCCCCCATGCCCGCCGAACCCCAGAGAGGCTAGAGGAACATCGATGGCCGACCGCGACGACGACAACCCTTCCGGCGTAAAACGCGCCGACGCGGCCCCCTCTTCGCGCTTCGGTCGCCTCGCGCGCCTCGGTGCGCTGGCCCCAAAAGTGCTCCCATTCGCCGGCGAAGCGATCCGCAAAGCGATGGGCAAGGAGCGCTCCGAAGACGACGAGCGCCTCGCGCAAGCGAAGCTGCTGCTCGAGGTGAAGAAGACCGCGGACGCGATGCTCAAGACGCTCGGCGAGATGAAGGGGCTCCCGCTGAAGTTCGGCCAAATGGCCTCGTACATCGACGGTCTCGCGCCGCCGGGTTACGAAGAGAAGTTCCACGAGGTGCTCTCGAAGCTTCAGCAGAAAGCGCCGCCGCTCAGCGCCGAGGCTGCCTCCCGCGCGATCACGAAGGAGCTCGGCGCGCCTCCCGAGGAACTCTTCGCGAGCTTCGACTTCGAGCCCTTCGCCGCCGCGAGCATTGGCCAGGTCCACCGGGCCACCACGCAGAGCGGCGACGCGGTGGCCGTGAAGGTTCAGTACCCGGGCATCGACACGGCCGTCGAAAACGACCTGAAGAGCGTCGCGCTCCTCGAGCAAATGATCGCGCCGCTTGGGCGCAAGTACCACTCGAAGGAGACGCTCGACGAGGTGCGGCGCGTGTTCCTCGCGGAGCTCGACTACGGCCTCGAGGCCGACAATGCCGAGCGGTTTCGTGCCATGCACGCGAGCGACGACGAGATCGTCGTCCCGCGGGTCTTCCATTCGCTCTCGAGCAAGCGTGTGCTGTGCACCGAGCTCATGGGCGGCTGCGACTACGCCACCTTCTGCGCCGAGGCGACCGAAGAAGAGAAGTCCGCGGCCGGGCGCACGATCGCGCGCTTCATGTTCCGCGCGCTCTTCAAGTACGGCTGGCTCTACGCCGACCCGCACCCGGGCAACTACCGGTTCCTCGGCGGCGGCCGCGTCGCCTTCCTGGATTTTGGCTGTGTTCGTGAGCTCCCGCCGGCGCTCGTCGAGGGGATGAAGCGCTACATCACCGCGCTCCAAGACGGGAACGACGCCGAGTTCGAGCGCGCCTGCGTCGAGGTGCTCGGCTACGACCCGACCGACGTCGAAGGTTGGCCGATCTATACGTCGTATACCCGCGTGATCCTCGAGCCCCTCGTGCACGAAGGCGAGTTCACCTACACGCACGAGTTCGCTCGTGAGGCGGTCGCGTACCTCGTGCGCCACGGCCGCAAGGTCGTGTTCAAGGAAGGCCAGCCGCTCCCGTCGTTGCCGAAGCCCATTCACATGCCGCCGGAGCACACCTTCGTGAACCGGCTCCAGTGGGGGCTCGCGAGCGTGCTCGCGGGGCTCGGCGCAAAGGGCCACTGGCGTGCGCTCGTCGAAGACTGGCTTCGCACACCCGTGGTACCTCTGCCGGGAGGATGATTCGCCGGCGGCTCTCGATCTTCGCGTGGGTACTCGCCGCGGGCGTCGCTCCCGCCTACGCCGATCGCGCTTCGTTCGTCGATGCCGTCGCCGAGGAGCGCTGGTTCGAGGCGCTCCACGCTTTCGAAACCTTGAGCCCCGAAGAGCGCGCCGACCCGTATCTTCGGTACGGCCGCGCGCAGGCCCTCTCCGCCGCAGGTTATGACACGCACGAAGAGCGCGACGCCATCTACGCCGACGAGCCGCGCCTTCGTTCGTTCCGCGTGGAGCCCCGTGCCAAGAGCCCGCTCCCGCTCTTGGGCTTCGCGTCGAACGGCACGAGCGCCACGCCCGACGTGCCGCGGTCGCTCGAGGTCCTGCGCGAGGTAGCCCGCAAAGAGGCGCGCACGAAGAAGTGCCCGCGCGCCCGCGGCGAGAGCGTCGACGACTACCGCATGAAGTGCCTCGCGTTTCACGACCTCGAGACGCGTACGCACAGCGAAGAGGCGGCGACGCTCCTCGAGGCCGTCGCGCAGAAGAAGCCGGGATCCCTCGCGCACTGGCTCTTGCCCGCCGCGAAGGCGTGGATGCGCGCCCGCCGCGAAGAGAAGGCGGCCGAGTGCTACGAGCGTGTGCAGACTACAGGTACGCAGGCAGAGGCTCGTGAGGCTGCCCACGCGCTCATCAAGCTCCAGGTCACGCGCGCCGCGTGGGAGTCCGTCGCAGTCCTCGTGCCCAAGCTCCAGGCGGGGCCCGGTCTCGACGCCGACGATCTCTTGCGGCTCAAGGCCATCGCCGCAGCGGTCTCGGATGAGCCCGCGTCGCTCGCGGCCTTTCGCTCGTTCCGAGCGCTCCACGAGCCCCGACCGCGGAGCCTCTTCGCGGGTCGCCTCGCGCTGCTCGAGGGGCTCGCCCTTCGCCGTCAAGGTCGCCTCGACGAGGCCCGTGACATCTGGGAGCGCCTCGTCCGCGAAGGTCGCCCCATCGTGGCGCACATCGCGCGCGACCACCTCGGCGTCGTGGAGGAGGGACCGCGTGCACCCACCTGCCGCGCCCCCGAGCGCCTCGTCGACCGTGTCGCGCGTGCGCTGCCGCCGGAGGAGACTCTCGCCAGTGGGCCCCTCCTCCATCGCCTCGCGGCGGCGGGCTTGCTCCACGAGCTTCGGCAGGAGCTCCGCGCGATCGGGTTCCTCGACGTCGGCCCGCGCGCGCCCCTGACACGCGAAGGCTGGGCCGAGCTTCAGGTGCTCGCGGCGCGCTTCGACCGCGGCCTCGCCGTCGCGCCGGGTGACGGCGTCGCGCTTCATGGTCCCGCCTTCTGGCCCGCCGCTGTGCGCCTCGAGAAGAGCCTCGGCATTCCGCGAGGCCTGCTCGCGTCGCTCATGAAGCAAGAGAGCGGTTACAAGTGCGAGGCGCGGAGCCCCGTGGGTGCGGTCGGCCTCTTGCAGCTCATGCCAGGCACGGCCATCCGGTACGGCATCGGCGAGAGCGAAGGCGAGGTCGCCGCGCGTCTCCGTGATCCGATGGTCAACCTGCACGCGGGCGCGGCTCACATCGCGATGCTCCTCAACAAGACGCGCGGCGAAATGTCGCTCGCGGTCGGGGCCTACAACGCGGGCCTCGACCCGGTGGAACGTTGGCGCGCGATGCTCCGCGGCGGTCCGCCCGAGCTCGTGCTCGAAGCTGCGGCGTTCGGCGAAACCCGGCTCTACATGTGGTCGGTGCTCGACGACTGGATCGACGTGCGCCGCTGCCTCGGGCTCGCGATCGACGATCCGATCTGAACGATCTCGCCCGGCGCGCGTGGGCTCGCCTCGTCGTCGAGCTGCGTGCCCATCGGCGCGCCCGCCGACGGTGCCAAGGGATCGCAGAGACCTCCGAGCGCTTCGAGCACGCGCGCGAGGCGCAGCACGCCAGCAGGTGCGGGCACGCACGTGGATTCGATGCAGCTCGTTTGAACGAGGATTGCATGGTGCCCCTCCTCGCTTGGGTGGAAGTAGCCATCCCACGGGGCGTGGCCCACGAGCACCGTGAACCAGGGCCCCTCGCGGGACGCATCGAAGAAGAGCGAGCTCGTGTGGGCGAGCGCGGCGACCACCTCGGGGTCCGCGAGAGCTTCGTTGATCGCGAGGAGCCCCGCGGGGCCGCAGGCCGCGAGCGTAACGCTGCACGACGTCGTGGTGTTGAAGGCCTTGTTGTAGAGGCGATGGACGAGCGTCGTGCACGGCGTGACGCGTTGGTACCGGTAGGCGTCGCCAATCACGAGGTCCGCGCTCACGCACGCGGGCGCGGCGCAGGCGTCGGCGATCGATGCGTCCGCAGCAGGCGTTGTCGGAGTCTCATCGCCGCACGCGGTCGCGAGCGCACAGAGCGCGGCGAGGAGCGACGAGCGGAGCGTGCGCGAGAACGGCATGAAGCGAGCGTGGCAACGGGGCGCGTGGGCGCAACCGGACGAGGCGGCGGCGACGATGGGCCGAGACGATGGGCCGAGACGATGGGCCGAGCGCGGGCGACGAGAGAACGGGCGGAGACGGCGCGATGACGGCGCGCTCCCGGCGGCGGCGCGGCCTCCTCGCTCCGGTGGGGCCCCACGCTTGCTTCGCACCACGCTTCGCTTCGCGTGCAGGATCGCGCGGGCCCCGTGCTCGCAGACGCCGGAGGGACGAGCACCGCCCACGGTGGTCGCTTGCAGAATGCATCGGCTGCGCGCTCCGGCTCCGCAAGGTGCCCTCCTCCGCAAGGAGTCCGCCGCCGCCGCCGGGCTCGCTTCACGTCGCGCGCAAAGCAGGGAGAGAGAGAGAGAGAGAGAGAGAGAGGCGCGGTCTTCGTGCTGCGACCTCGAAACCCGACACGTGTCACCTGATCGGGTGACAGGGGGGCCGTTGCGGCGGGGGCTTGGCGACGCAGTTTGGACCCCACGAGGCCGTGAGCTTCGAAAGAGAACCGGCCGAGGATTTGCTCGGCAACTTAAGCAAGGAAGAGAGAAGGAATCATGTCGGGATCGGGCGAGAACATCAGCTGCAACTACTCGAACGCCTTCGTGATGGACCCCAGCGTCAAGGACGCGATCGGCTACCTCACGAGCTTCTCCGGTCTCGGCACCCAGGTCGGCGCTCTCGAGGCGGACCT
>CAIOHM010000205.1 GCA_903858055.1 uncultured delta proteobacterium | reverse complement strand
GGGCCCCACCGGAGCAAGGCCTCCCAAGCCCCGCTCCGGTGCGCACGCGCGCTCCCCACCCCGGTCCGGTGCACTCGCACGCACCCCCACCGTGCTCCGGTGTGCTCCCGCTCTCCCCGCTCGCTTGTGCACGCCGCCGCGGCGACTTCGCTACTTCGCGAGCGCCGCTTCGATCTCGTCCGTGATGCGTGCGTCTTCCGGCTCGACCTGCGAGCCCCAGCGCTTGACGACCTTGCCGTCGCGTCCGATCAGGAACTTGGTGAAGTTCCACGCGATGTCGCCGGTCGCGCCGGGCTGGTTCTTGAGCCACTGGTAGACCGGGTGCGTGTTCGCGCCGTTGACGTCGAGCTTCTCGAAGAGCGGGAACGTGACCTTGTACGTCGAGGTGCAGAAGTCGCGAATCGTGTCCGCGCTGCCCGACTCCTGGCTGCCGAACTGGTTGCACGGGAACGCCAGCACCGTGAGGCCGCGCGCCGCGTACTTGCCGTAGATCGCCTGGAGCCCTTGGTATTGCGGCGTGTAGCCGCAGCTCGAGGCGACGTTCACCACGAGGACCACCTTGCCCGCGTATTGGCAGAGCTTCGCCGAGCGTTCGTCGCCGAGGCCCTTCGCCTCGAGGCCCCAGAAGCCGCTCGTGTCGACGCCGGCGGCGCACGTGGCCGCAGGGTCCGGGAAGCTCACCGTGGCCGCGGGGTCGTTCGCGCCGGGGGTCGTGCCCGGGTTTGTGCCGGGCGTGCTTCCCGTGCCGGCGTCCGTGGCCGACGCAGCAGCCGGCGTGCTGGCGCTCTTGGTGGAGCAGCCGAGGCTCGTGGCGAGGAGCGGGAGGGCGGCGAGGAGCAGGGCTTCGGTTCGCATGTGAGCCCTTCGATGTAGGCGAGACGCGCGCGTTGCACCGACGTCCTTCGCGGGTGAGCCGGAGCGAGAACCGCCGCGGGAGGAATCGCACAATTTGGCCAAACGTTCCGAAAGCCGATAGGCGCGGAGATCATGTCGAACGAACGCACTCGACCGGCCCCCGCCGCGCTCCTGGCGATCGCGGGCTCCCTCCTCGGTCTCGCCTTTGGCGCGGTCTCGACGACGGACTTCGCGGCTCACCTCGACCGCAAGGTGCACGGTGTCACCTGCTCCTTCGTCCCCGGGCTCCTCTCGAGCGAGGGCGGCGCCAACGCGTGCGCCACCGCGCTCTACAGCCCTTACTCCTCGCTCTTCCGGCGGGCCATCTGGGGCGGCGTGCCCATCGCGGTCTTCGCGCTCGGCGCGTTCGCGTTCTTCCTCGGCATGGGCGTCTGGCTCCTGCGCCAGGAAGAGACCTCGATTCCCCGCTCGGTGCGTCTCTCGTACGGCGCCCTCGGCCTGACCCCCGCGCTCGTCTCGATCCTGATGTTCACGATCTCGATGACGAAGCTCGGTGCAGTCTGCAAGGTCTGCTCGGGCATCTACGTCGCCTCGTTCCTCGTGGCGGCCTCGGCGGCGCTCGTGCTGAAGAACGCCCTCGAAGAGGCGCCCTCGGGCCCGCCGGTGCTCATGGCCGGCGCGACCCTCGCCGCGCTCCTCGGCGGCATGACCTTCCTCCCGGCGGGCGTCTACGCGGCCTCCGTGCCCGACTTCGGCACCTACGTGGGCGGCTGCGGCAAGCTCGAGAAGGGCGAAGAGAAGCACGGCGCGCTCCTGCACCTGCCGACGGCGACGCCGAAGAAGAAGGCGCTCATGTTCGTCGACCCGCTCTGCCCCACCTGCAAGGCGTTCCACGAGCAGCTCTCGAGCGAAGGCATCTTCGATCGCCTCGACCCGACGGTCTCGCTCTTCCCGCTCGACGGCTCCTGCAACTGGATGATCGACGCGGAGCGCCCGGTGCACCCGGGGGCGTGCGTGGTCGCGCGCGCGGTCATCTGCGGCGAGGGCTCGCAGGAGAGCCGCGCCATTCTCGAGTGGGCCTACGAGCACCAGCCCGAGCTCACGGCCGCGGGCAAGGAGTCTCCGGCGAAGGTGAAGGAGATCATCGCGAGCCGCTTCGCGAAGGTCTCGAGCTGCATCGACGACGCGAAGACCGAGCGCCGCCTGCACCAAATGCTGCAATTCGCCGTGGAGAATCACATCCGCGTCTCGACGCCGCAGTTCTACCTCGACGGTCAGCGCCTCTGCGACGAAGACTCCGACCTCGGCCTCTCCTACGCCCTGCGCCGCCTCGCTCCGGAGGTCCTCCCATGAAGAACCCGATGATGATCGGCCTCGGCTCCGGGGCCGCCGCTCTCCTGCTCATGACGGGCATCGTCGTCTCGCGCGTGAAGGCCGCCGAGACCCGCCTCAAGGAGCCCGACAAGGCGCAAGAGGCCGTGGCCGTCGCAGACCACGCCGAAGAGGCGTACTGCACGCCCGCCTTCAAGACCGTGCTCCAGCGCGTGCTCAACGCCTGCGGCCTCGTGGGGCAGGAGTCGCGCCGCGGCTGCCAGCCCGGCGACGTGAAGACCTTCGCGAGCATCGACGACGACGACTTCAACGCGCTCTTCACGCCGCTCGTGAAGCGCGGCGGCATCGTCATGTTCGACGAGGGCAAGGAAGACATCGACGACGGCGCGCGCCGCCTGGTCGAGCAAAAGTGGGGCGATCGCAAGGGTGCGCGCTACTTCTTCATCGTGGCCCGCGCCTCGAAGACCGGCTCCGTCGACAAGAACCGCTCGCTCAGCCACCGCCGCGCGAACAGCGTGCAGTACTTCCTCAAAGAGAAGACGAACGACCCGGACCTCGACTCGCAGGTCGGCATGCTGTGGCTCGGCAGCGAGTTCGCGCAGCTCGGCAAGGACTACTGCGAGACCTGGGAGAACAGCCGCCCGGGCCAGAAGTGCGACACGGAGACCGTGAACCGCAGCGCCTTCGTGAGCTGGGTGGACTGCCGCCTCTGATCGCGTGTTTCCCCCCAGGGTGAACCCATGACGCTCCGATCGACCGCCCTCGCCGTCACGCTCGCGTGCGCCGCCGCCCTCTCCCTCGCCGCGTGCGACGAGAAGAAAGACGCGGTTCCCGCCGCCGCCGGCGAGGGTCGCCGCTCGGACGCCGTGACCACCTCGAAGCCCACCGTGCAGCCGGCGCCCGCCGCAAAGGCCCCCGAGCCTCACGCCGAGGCCCCGCGCGCACCCCGTGCATTCTGCAACGAAGCCCCCGCCGCGAAGGGCACGAAGCTCCCGGCCACGAAGCTCCTCCAGCTCGTGGGCGACGGCAAGCCGCTCGCGGCCGCGCGCCCGACGCCGCCCGCGAAGCACTGGACCTGGGTGAACCTCTGGGCCGCCTGGTGCGGGCCGTGCCGCGAGGAGATCCCGCGCCTCAAGCGCTGGGAGAAGGAGCTCGCGGGCTCGAGCACGCCCATCGCGATCGCCTTCCTGAGCCTCGACGACGACGAGCGCCAAGCCCAGAAATTCCTCGACGCGCAGCCGCCGAACGGCCTGCGCCGCAGCTTCTGGATCGGCGAGAACGAGAAGGAGCGCGCCGCGTGGCTCGCGACCTTCGGCCTCAAGGAGTCGCCGAACCTGCCCGTGCAGCTGCTCTTCAACCCGGCCGGCGAGCTCGCCTGCATCGTGGGCGGCGCCGTGGACGACGGCGACTTCGAGGCCGTGAAGAAGTACCTGGCCGCGGGGCGTTAGCGGGCATCTTCGGTCGCAGCGCGCGCCCGCACGAGCTTCGTGACAATGACGAAGAGCGCGAAGGCGATGACCAGGAAGTCGATCGTCGTCGCGAGGAAATCGCCGTAGCGGAGGACCACGTCGTCCTTCGCTTCGGCGCCGTGGCGGAGCACGAGGCCCGCGCTGCGCCAATCGCCGCTCGGGAGCGCGAGGGCCACGAAGGGCATGACGAG
>CAIOHM010000204.1 GCA_903858055.1 uncultured delta proteobacterium | reverse complement strand
GTCTCGTGTTGCGCCTCTCGGTGGCGCGAGGCGCCCGTGTGTCGGCGACGGCAGAAGCGGGCTCCGGCGTGCTCGTGCGTGTGGAGGGGTCGGCGTCGAAAGACGACGAGTAGGCTTCGCGGGCCGAGCGAGCGGGTCGCGTTTCCGGGCTTTACGAACGCCGCAGGCTCCGCGACCATTCGCCCATGACTCTCCCTGCTGTTCCCACGGTCTCGCTCGCCGACGTTCGCTCCGACGACCCCGCGCTCCGGGCGCGCGCTGCCGAGGCGTTGAAGCTCGGCTTCGGAACCTTCGGTCTCGTGTACGTCGCGGACCACGGCCTGACCGCCGCCGAGCAAGATCGCTTCTACGATGCGTTCCTGCGCCTCACGCAGCGGCCCGAGAGCGAGAAGCAAAAGTACGCGCGCGCGGACCTCTGGTACCAGCGCGGGTGGACGCCGCCGAACACCGAAAAAGCCGTCGCCGCCGAGGGGCAGCCCGACTTCAAGGAGTGTTGGTTCGCTGCGCCCATGGCCTACGACGAGGCCGCAACGAAGGTGCACCCGGAGCTCTACGCGCCGAACGTGTGGCCCGAGGGCGACGAGACCTTCCGTGAGGTGTACATGCAAATGGGGCGCCTCCTCCACGGGGTCGGCGAGACGCTGCTGCAGGGCGTGGCGCAGTCGTACGGCCTCGAGCGCGACGCCCTCGTGAAGCTCGTGCAGGGAGCCCCCCATGTCTTCCGGGCGCTCCGCTACCTTCCGCTCAACGAGGCGCAGGCCTCGGCGGGTGTGCTGTGGGGTGAAGAACACACGGACTTCAACCTGCTCACGATCCTCCCGGGCGGGCGCTTTCTCGACCCGCAGGGCAAGGCGTGCCCCAAGCCCGACGAGGCGAGCGGCCTCTTCCTCCGCACGCGACCCTCGGCCGAACACCCGAACGGTCAGCTCGTGCCGGGTGTCGCACCGCCCGGCTGCATGGTCGCTCAGGTGGGTCAGCAGCTCGAAATCCTCACGGGCGGCACGCTCATCGCCACGCCGCACGTCATCACGGCGCCGAAGGTCCCGGCCTACTCGCGCCTCTCTTCGGCGCACTTCGTCCACGTGCACACCGACGTCGTCCTTCAGCCCATGGGCCCCTTCCGCAGCGAAGAGACCCTTGCCGCATACCGCCCGCCGGTGCTCGCGAGCACGTACGACCTCAAGACCCTCGTCGACATCGGCCTCGCGCCTCGCGAAGCGCTCGACGCGCTTGGGTACCGCAACTACGAGCGCCTCGCTTCGGCCCACGCGATCGAGCGGAAGGCCTGAGTTGTCGCAGATTCGTATGCCGTACAAGGTGCCGCGCGACGAGGTCGACATGGCCTGGTTCCGCAGCGTCGTGCACGGCCTGAGCCCCATCGAGGCGTACTTTCGCGCCGAGTACCACGACTTCGAGCGTATGCCTGCCGAGGGTGCGGCGCTCGTCGTGGGCAACCACGGCCCTTTCGCGATCGACACGCCGCTCCTCGTACGCCACACCTGGAAGTCTCGGCGTCGCGTGTTGCGCATGCTCGCCGATCGCGCGCTCTTCACGGTGCCGATCGTCCGTGACCTGCTCACGGGCTTCGGAACGCTCGAGGGCGAGCCGAACGCGGCGATGCACTTGCTCGAGCGCGGCCACCTCGTCGGCGTCTACCCGGGCGGCGTGCGCGAGGCGTTCAAGGGCCCCGAAGGCCGCCATCGTGTGAAGGATTACTGGGGGAAATCCCTCGGCTTCGTGAGGCTCGCGATGCGTGCCGGCGTACCCATCGTACCCGTGGCGTGCGCGGGCATCGACGACATCTACGTGCAGCTCAAGACTGCGGAGGAGCTGCAAGGCTCTCTCGTCGCGCGGCTCTTGCAGAAGTACATGAACAACCCAAAGTATTCCGTCGCCTTGTTTGCGGGTGCCGGCGTATTGCCGCTCCCTGCGCGCCTCGTCTACCAAGTGGGCGACCCGATCGTCATGCCGGGCACCGGTGAGGCCGCGGCGAACGATCGTGCGCTCGTCGAACGCACGCGCGACGAGGTTGCCGAGAAGCTCGAGCGCCTCATCGACGAAGCCGATGCGAAGCGCGCGAAGGCCCTCGGCGGGCCCCTGGACATCGCCGTGGCGGCGGTTCGCGATCTGGCAGACAGCCGCCGGCGCACGGCGCGTTGACGACTCGTGCGTGAAGAATCAGAGGAGAATTGCCTAATGAGCAAGCGAGCGGTGGTGGGTGTCGTGGGTGGAAGCGGCCTCTACGCCATGGAGGGCATCGCCAACGCGCAGTGGCGCAAGGTCGACTCGCCCTTCGGAGCGCCCTCGGACGAAATCCTTTTTGGCACCATCGACGGCGTCGACGTGCGCTTCCTTCCGCGCCACGGGCGAGGCCACAAGGTCTCCCCGACGACGATCAACTACCGCGCCAACATCGATGCGCTGAAGCGTGCGGGATGCACGGACATCGTCTCCGTGAGCGCCGTCGGATCGCTGCGCGAGGACCTCGCTCCGGGCACGTTCGTCATCGTCGATCAGTTCGTCGATCGCACCTTCGCGCGCGAGAAGAGCTTCTTCGGCACCGGTTGCGTCGCGCACGTCTCGGTCGCGAAGCCGGTCTGCGGTCGCCTCGGCGACGCGCTCGAAGCCGCGGCGCGTGCCCAGGAAATCAAGGCGGTTCGCGGCGGAACCTACCTCGTCATGGAGGGCCCGCAGTTCTCGACCGAGGCCGAATCGCACCTCTACCGAAGCTGGGGCATGAGCGTCATCGGCATGACCAACATGCCCGAGGCGAAGCTCGCCCGTGAGGCGGAGCTCTGTTACGCGACCGTCGCGATGGTCACGGACTACGATTGCTGGCATGCGGGCCACGACCACGTCACCGTCGACGACGTCGTGCGCGTGCTCCTCGCGAACGCCGACAAAGCGCGCGGCCTCGTGCGCGGTGTCGTCCCTGCGCTCGCCGAGCACCCGGAGGCTTGCCCGCGGGGCTGCGATCGAGCGCTCGAGCATGCGCTCATGACCGCTCCTGAGGTGCGCGATCCTGCGCTCCTCGAGAAGCTCTCCGCCGTGGCGGGCCGCGTGCTCGCGAAAGGCTAATGCCATGAGCCACGATCCTCTCGCTGCTCCGCGCGCCTACTTGGCGTCCCTGGTTCGATCGATCCCCGACCACCCGAAGCCTGGCATTCTGTTTCGCGACGTGACGACGGTGCTGAAGGACCCGCGAGGCTTTCGGCTCACGATCGACTTGCTCGTGCAGCGCTACGTGGGCGCGGGGATTCAGAAGGTCGTGGGCATCGAGGCTCGCGGCTTCGTGTTCGGCGCGGCGCTGGCGCACCAAATCGGCGCAGGCTTCGTTCCCGCGCGAAAGCCTGGAAAATTGCCGGGTCCGCGGTTCGGTGTCGACTACGCGCTCGAGTACGGGACGGACCGGCTCGAGATGCACGACGACGCGATCGAGGCGGGCGACCGCGTGCTCGTGGCCGATGATCTCATCGCCACGGGAGGCACGGCGCTCGCGGGCGTCGAGCTCGTGCGTCGTGCCGGAGGCGTGGTCGTCGAGGCCTGCTTCCTCGTGGACCTGCCCGAGCTCGGGGGAGCCAAGCGCGTCGAGGCCGCGGGCGTGAAGACGTTCTCGCTCATCGACTTCGAGGGGCACTGAATGCGGCTCGGTGGCGTCTGGCGGCGCTCGATCGACGAGCGTGACGACGGCTCCGTGCGTGTGCTCGACCAGACGAAGCTGCCCTTCGACGTGGTCGACTTGTTCCTCGCGTCGGAGGAAGACTGCGCGCGCGCGATCCGAACGATGGAGGTGCGCGGGGCTCCGCTCATCGGTGTCGTCGGCGCGTACGGCCTCGTCTTCGCGCTCGAGCGTGACGCGAGCGACGCGAACCTCGAGGGCGCTTTTGGGCGGCTGTTCGAGACGCGCCCCACGGCGGTGAACCTCGGCTGGGCGCTCGAGGCGATGCGGCACCACGTCGCGCCGCTCGCGCCGCACGCGCGTGCGGCCGCGGCGCGCCTCCTCGCACGGCGCATTGCGGACGAAGACGCGGCGAACTGCGAGGCCATCGGTCGCGCGGGGCTCGAGGTCTTTCGGGCGATTCACGCGGCGAAGGGTGGGGGAGCCGCCACGCTCCACGTGCTCACGCACTGCAACGCCGGGTGGCTCGCAACCGTGGACTGGGGCACGGCCCTTGCGCCGATCTACCTGGCGCACGATGCAGGGATCCCCGTGCACGTGTGGGTCGACGAGACGCGCCCACGCAGCCAGGGGCTCCTCACCGCGTTCGAGCTTCGCAGCCACGGCGTGCCGTGCACCTACGTGGCCGACAACGCGGGCGGGCACCTCATGCAGCACGGCGAGGTCGACGTGTGCATCGTTGGCTGCGATCGCGTCACGCGGAGCGGCGACGCGTGCAACAAGATCGGCACGTACCTGAAGGCCCTCGCTGCGCGCGCCCACGGCGTTCCGTTCTACGTGGCGATGCCCTGGTCGACCTTCGACGGTCGCTTGGTCGACGGTGTGCGCGAGGTGCCGATCGAGGACCGCAACGGGGACGAAGTTCGTCTCGTGACCGGGCTCTCGGCCGCCGGGACGAGCGCGTCGGTGCGCCTCTTGCCGCCGGAGCAACCCGTGCGAAATCCCGCCTTCGATGTGACCCCAGCCGCGTACGTGACGGGCTTCGTGACCGAGCGCGGCGTCTTCGCGCCCGCGGAGCTCGAGGAGGCCTGGCGCGCGATGGCGAAGGGAGCGGGCGTATGACCGAGGCGGAGCTCCGACGAGAGGTCGTCCGCGTTGCGCGGCTCCTCGAGCCCATGAAGCTCTCGCGAGGCAAGAGCGGGAACGTGAGCGCGCGAACGAGGCGAGGCTTCCTCGTGACCCCGACAGGCGTCCCCTACGAAGACCTCCAAGCGCGGCAGCTCGTCGAGCTCGACCTCGACGGCAACAGGTTGCGCGGCGCGCTCGAGCCTTCGAGCGAATGGCGCATCCACGCGGACATTTACCGGGCGCGCGCCGAGACCCGCGCCGTCGTGCACGCGCACCCTCCTTACGCCACGGCGTTCGCGATCGCCGGCGTGCCGCTCGAGGCCGTGCACTACATGATCGCCATCGCGGGTGGTCACGACGTTCGCATCGCGCGCTACGCGACCTTCGGCACGAAGGCGCTCTCGAAGCATGTCCTCGTGGCGCTCCGCGACCGCCAAGCGTGCCTCATGGCGCACCACGGCCTCGTCGCCCTCGGCTCCACGGTGCAGGGGGCGCTGCGCGTGGCGGACGAGGTGGAAGGCGTCGCGGAAATGCAGTTCTTGGCGCGCACGATCGGAAATGCGCCGGCGCTCTCACGGCCGGAAATGGCCCGTGTGGCGGAGAAGTTCAAAACGTATGGTCAACCCAGGCGTGCGACAGGGTAAACTACCGGAGTGACGAGCCCTACGAACGAGACCGACGCGCTCGCGACCGAAGCCCTCGCCAAGTTGGGCCTCGCGCCGGGCGAGCTCTTGCTCGAGCGCTACGAGCTCGGTGCGCTCCTCGGCGCGGGCGCCATGGGGCTCGTGTTCGAGGCGCGGCAGGTGGTTCTCGACCAGACCGTCGCCGTGAAGATGCTCGTGGGCGCGGCCGACGATCCCCGCGCCGAGGCCCGCTTCTTGCGCGAGGCGAGGGCGCTCGCCAAGATCAAGAGCCCCTTCGTCGCGCGCGTTCTCGACGCCGCCACGGTGAAAGGGATCCCGTGCATCGTGCTCGAACGCCTTCATGGCCTCGACCTTCACGACTGGCTCAAAGGCCACGGGGTGCTCTCGGTGCCGAACACGGCGACCCTCGCCCGCCAATGCTGCGACGCGCTCGGTGAGGCTCATCGTGCGGGCATCGTGCACCGTGACCTGAAGCCGTCGAACGTCTTCGTGGTCGCCGAGCGCGGTGCAATCGTCGCGAAAATCCTCGATTTCGGCGTGGCGAAGCTCATGGCCGGCTTCGACCAGGAGAGCCGAAGTGCGACGCGCTCGATTGCCGGGACGCCGGACTACATGGCGCCGGAGCAGATCGACGGAGTCGAGGACCTCGATGGTCGCGCTGACGTGTGGTCCCTCGGCGTGATGATGTACGAGCTCGTCAGCGGCCGCAGGCCCTTCGACGGCGCGACGTTCTCGGCGCTCATTCGCCAAGTGACCAGTGAGCCCCACGCTCCGCTCGCCGTCGTGGCGCCCGGTGTCGATGCGCGCTTCGCCGCCGTCGTCGACCGCTGCTTGGCGAAGGCTCGTGCCGATCGCTTCGCGTCGATGGACGAGCTCGCGGCCGCGCTCGAGCCCTTCGAAGACCGCTCGCAAGCGGTCGCGGCCTCGGCGGTCGTGACGTCGTACCAAACCGAGGCGTCGCGCCTCGTCGCCATTCGCACGGGAAGCAGCTCGAGCTCCTCGCGCGAAGCGTTCTCCCAGACCATGCGCGCGGACGACCTCCCCGAGGGCACAGCGTCGCCGCCGTCGGTGATGACCACGCGCGCCGAGACCCCGCCTTCGCAAGTCGAGGGTCCCAAGGCGCCGAGCGTGCAGGTGGTCGTGCCCGGCCCTGCGCGCCGCAAGACCATGGTGGGCTTCGCGGGTCTCGCGCTCGTCATGGTCATCGGTTCGTTCGCGTTTCGTGAGCGAGGTCCCGGCCCGGCGCCGCGGGTTCCCCCCGAACCCGTCGCCGCTACGCCCGTCCCCGCGGCTACCGCGCCCGCGTCGGTGCCTACGTCGCCGCCTGCGAGGGAAGTCGTCGTCCCCGAAGTGCCCGCGGTGCGCGCGTCCGCTCCGGTCGACGCAGGTCCGCGTGCCATGCCCGCTCCGGCTCTGGTTCGTGCTCCTGCGGCAGCGCCGCCCGCGGTCAAGAAGCACGCGCCCTCCCTCCTCGAGGAGCGCTGAAGGCCGTGAGACGCGTCATCGGGGCGTTGCTTCTGCTCGCGGCCAAGGCCGCCGCGGCGACGCATGCGACCGACGCCGACGAGGCCGAAGCTCAGTTTCGCCTGGGCGTTCGTGCGTTCCAAGGGCGGGACCACCAGGCGGCCGTGGCGTTCTTCCTCGCCTCGTACCGGCTCGCGCCCAACGCGCGCGTGGCCTACGATCTCGCGCTCGCCTACGACGCCCTCGGCAACCCGAGCGAGGCGTACCGCTACCTCGTCGAGGTCGACCGCTTGCCAGCCCCCGACGCGCTGCGTGCCACGGTGACGAAGCTGCGCGGCGAAGTCGAGCGTCGCGTTGCCGTGCTCGAGGTGCGGAGCGCCGTCGTGGGCGCGGCCGTCTACGTGGACCGTCGCGATCTCGGCGTGCGGTGCACGACCCCCTGCGTGCTCGCGCTCCCCGAGGGCTCCCACGAGGTCTTCGTCGAGCGCGAAGGGTTCGACGCGCCGCTCCCTGTCACGCGCACCTTCGAGCGTGGTTCACGCACGGTGCTGACGCCCGAGCTTCGTCTGGTCGAGGGCACGCTCGCGTTCGTCGGGAACGTGAAGGAGACGGCGCTTCGCCTCGAGGGCGACGAACGTGTCGTCTGCAACGAGGTGCCTTGCGAGGTGACGCTCGCACCGGGCCCGCAGGTGGTGATCGCGACGGCCCCGAACCACGGTGAAATGCGCCTCCCCGTGGTGGTGCGGGCGCGCGAGCGTGCGGAGGTGAGTGTCGAGCTCGTGCGCTTGCAGGGCTCGCTCGCGGTGACGAGCCACCCGCAGGGGCAAGTCTTCGTCGACGGTCGGCCTCGCGGCACCGCGCCCATGAGCCTCGCGCTGCCCGCGGGCGAGCACCGCATCGAGCTGCGCGCCAACGGCTACGCGACCCGCGCCCAGACCGTGCGCGTGGCACCGAACGCGACGACGGAGCTCGAGGTCGATCTCGAGGTTCGCGAAGACGTCGAGGCCGCCTCGCGCCGCCTC
>CAIOHM010000203.1 GCA_903858055.1 uncultured delta proteobacterium | reverse complement strand
TCGCGGCGGACGCGGCGGTGACCGTGGCCGTGACCGCGGCCCGCGCCGCTGAAAAGACAGGCTCGGAGAGCCCTCCGAGCCGCACGAAACGCGAGCGCCGTGAACCGAAAGGTTCGCGGCGTTTTCGCGCGCAACCACGTCAGCTCAGCGAGGCGCGCGGCGACCGTACACGACCAGTACGGCGCCCGACGCGTCCCACGGGATGCGGGTGTGCTCTTCGAAGGTCGCGGCGACGCGTGGCGAGCGAGCGAGGCGGGTCTCGACCACACGCCCGAACACGGCCTGCGGGCCGAGCTCCACGCGGCTTCCGGGGGGGGCCCAGAGCACGAGCGCATCGGCCCCGCGCGTGTCGAGAAACCCCTCGGGGAGCGCCTTCGACGTGTGACCGCCACGCAGGCGCGCGACCGCCGGGTCCGTAAGGCCCGCGAGGTCGACGATGGATCCGGCGAACGCCGCGCCAAGGAAGCCGACGTCGAGCCCTGCGACGCACGCGTGCGACGCGAGCGCGGGAGCGAGCGCTTCGATGACCGACGCGCGCTTCGACCACACCGCCGCCGCGTCGGATCGGTGGCGCCAACCGAACACGACGTTCACGGACAGCACGAGGGCGGCAAGAGCCGAACGCGCGCCCGTCGATGCGATGCTCGCTGCGATGACGGCTACGCTCGGTATGACGGGAACGAGCAGCCGCGCATACGGCATCCAGTCGCCGCCCACCGCTGCCACGACGAGCACGTGGACCGTGACGAGGGCGAGCGCCGAGCGCCGCACGGGCCGAAGGGCCTCGGACGCACGAAACGCTGGGAGCGCGACGAGACCCAGGAAGACGAGGCCGGTGACGAGAACGCCCGCCCCGACGTAAAGAGCGCCGTGCTCGAGGTCCGATGGCTTCGCGAGGACTGCGAGCGGCAAGGGGCTCCCGAAGCACGCGAGGCGCACGGCGACGACCGCGAACGTGGGGGCGACGACGCGCGCGAGGAGGCCAAGAGCCTGCGCATGCGTGAGCCGCACCGCCACCGCGGAAAGGGCCGCCGGAAAGAGCTCGGGACGCAGCGTGCACGCGAGCCCGAAGAGGAGCGCCGAGCGCGCGAGCGCCTCACCGGTGTCGTCGACCGCGCAGGCGAGCGCCGCGGCGACGAGCCCCGTAGCGAGCCCCGTCTCGAGGCCCGACGAGGCATGGACGGCGAGCGGGAACGCGCACGCAACGAGCGCGAGGCCGACGAGGCTGCCGCCCGGGGACCTGCCCGCGAGGCGATGCGCGAGCAGCGTGGCCCCAACGGCGACCGCCGCCGACCCGAGGATCCGCTGGGCGAGCAACGCGCCAAGGATTGACCGTGCGAACGGCGCCACGAGCCACGGGTACGGGAGCGGCGTGACCCCGTCGACGAGGGGCCCGTCGAGGGCAAACGCATGGCGCCCCGACGTGCGGACGACCCAGGCAAAACGTGAGACGATGAGCGCGTCGTCGACGACGAATCCCCAAGCGATTCCCAGGGAAACCGCGATGCACGACCCCGCAAGCAACGCGAGGGCGCGGGGGGCTAACAGCGCGCTACGGAGACGTCCAACATTCATCGAAAGGAACCGAAAAGTACGCGCATGTCGACGCGGCACCTAGCGTCCCACGTCGACCCATGACGAGTCTCTCCATTCTGGTCACGCCCGCGCCCTCGTCGCTCTTGCGCACGGTCGCCCAGGCCAACGACGCCGACGGCGCCGGTTCGGTCGCGCCGGTCGTGCAAGATGTCCTCGACGTGTTCCTCGACGGCGCGAACGTGACGGCACGCGTGGCCGACGCGCAAGCCTGCTGCGTGCTCCGCGACCTCGCACATGCGGTGGACGAACTGGCCCTCCTCGCCCGCGGCAAGCGCGCGGTGCGCTTCTACGACGACCCCTGGGAGCTCGTGCTCGAGCGCGACGGGGCGCAGGCGTGGCTCAGCGTGTTCCGTGGCGGCCGTGTGCCGTCGGTCGCCGTTTACGATCGCGTGGTCGCGTTCTCGGACGTCGTCACCAGCGTTCGCGAAGCGTGCCTCTCGATGGCCGGTCGCCGCACGACGCCGCCCGCCCTCGGCCGCGAGCTCGTCGAGCTCGCGGAGAACCTCGCGTCTCGCACGCCAGTATCCTCGCCGACCCACACGGTGCCGCGCGAAGCACAGGCCGTCGCCTTCCGCTCGCGCACGCGTGGCGAACTCCGCCTCACGGGCGTCGTCGAGCTGCGCGCGAGCGACGAGAAGACCGTGCCTGCCGTGGAGCGCGCCGATCTCCACGCGATCCTCGTCCCGGGCTCGTTGACGCTCCACGACCGCGCGCGAGCGATCGTGCTCCCGGCGCTGCGCCCGTTCCTGTCCCTCGAGGGGCTCCTCGACATCCTCGAGCTGCTCCACGAGCACGCGCTCCGCGGCGAAGCGGTGTCGCTCCGTGCCGACGAGCGCCTCGAGGGTTTCGGCGTCCGCCTCGGCGTCGACGGCAAGCTCGCGCTCGTGGTGGCCGCAGCCCCCGGGAGCCCGGCGCTCACCTACCCAGGCATCGACCTCGCCGCCTTCGCCGACGCCGTCCTCCGCGCGGGCAAGAGCCTCGTCAAGGCCCTCGTGCACGCGAACGCGGCTCAGCAAGCCAACTTGCGCATCGTGGCTTTTCGCTCGCGCTTGCTCGACTTGGCGCAGGTCTTCGCGCCGCCGAGCGTCGACGAGTTCGAGCTCCGCGAACCCGATCGCTACCGCGCCTACGTCGACGCGGTCCCTCGCGAGGAGCCGCGCGAGACCGTCGCTCCGTCGCGCCTGCGCTTCGTCGAGCGCTGGGCCGCCGAGGTGCCCGAGCTCGACCTGCGTTCGACGTTCATCTTCCGCGATCGGCTCATCGTCGGCACGAGCCGCACCATGATCGGCGTCGAGCGCGACACGGGCACCATCGCGTGGGAGCGCGAGGTCGGCCGCGGCACGAGCCTCGCGACGGCCGCAGGAATCGTGCGGATCGGCATCGACGGCCGCGTACGCGTGTTCGACGGCGACGGCGACGAGCGCGTCTCCACGCGCGTGCGGCCACGTGCCGGCGGACCTTTGGGCGGCGTCACCGTGAGCGGCCCTGGCTTGCCGAAGCTCCTCCTCGTGACCGACGCGGACAAGCACCTGCTCGCGGTGGACCTCGCAACGGGCGAGCACCGCTGGCGCATGCCCCTCGGCGACGCAGGCATTCTGCGCCTCAAGCGCGCCGGGCGCCTCGCCTACGCCACGACCGGCTCGGGCCTCCTCTCGGCGATCGACGTCGTCACCGGCGATCTCGTCTGGCGCGTGCGCGAACGTCACCGCTTCTCCTCGGGCGTCGCCGTGCATGGAGAAACCCTCGCAGGCGTCGTAGGCGGCTGGGAGACGCGTGCTTCGCTGCGCATGACGGACGCGTTCTCGGGCGAGGCCGTCGCGCGCATTGCCCTCCACCGCGACATCGCCGCGGAGCTCGAAGGACAACACGACGAGCTCCTCTACTCGATCGACGAGGCGCCGCTCCTCACGCCTTCGGCCTGCATCGTCGTCGTGCGCATCCCCGAGGGCCTCAAGCTCTTTGGCTACGACCGTGCATCCTGCAAGCTCCGCTGGACCACCGGCTACCCGCTGCCGCTCGGCACGGCGGTCGTCGCCGTCGACGAGCGGATCGTCGCCAACGCCCCCGACGGCACGCTGCTCGCGCTCGACGCGCGCACGGGCACCCAGGTTTTCGCGCACCGAAGCGACCTCGCCGATCAGGGAACGCCGCCGCGCCGCCTCGAGCCCGTCCTCCGCGCCGGGGCGCTCTTCATCCCCTCGACGAAGGTCGACGTGTACCGCCCCGACGACGGCGCGCGCCTCGGCCAGGTTCCCTGCGACATCGTCCCGGACCTCCTGCGCGTGGACGACCGCTGCGGCGTCTACATCGCCGAGGAGAGCGGACACCTCCGCGCGTTCGGGGCGGGAGCGCGCCTCGGCGTCGTGGGGTGAGCGCATACGAGCCATGAGCGCGTTCGCCCCCACGGCCGAGGACTACCTCGCGCAGCACAAAGAGCGCCTCGCGTGGATGCCTTGGCTCTACGCGGGCCTCAAGGCCGAGCTCCGCGAGCCGATCCGCGCCTGGCAGCGGGAGATTCAAGAGCGTCTCGCGGCCCTCGAGTGCGTCACCTTCGGCGAAGACTGCTTCATCGCGCCCGAAGCCAAGCTCTTCGCTGAACCAAAGCGCCCGATCGTCATCGGCCACGGGGTGACAATCGCGAGCGGCTGCTTCTTGCACGGGCCCATCACGCTCGCCGACGGCGTGAGCCTCAACGCGCGCGTGAGCATGGACGGCGGCCGCGCGGGGATCCGCGTGGGCAAGGGCGCGCGCATCGCGACAGGGGTCACGATCTACGCCTTCGACCACGGCCTCGACGCAGGGTCGCCCATCGCAGAGCAGAAGACCACGAGCCGAGGCATACACATCGAAGACGACGTATGGCTCGGAGCTGGTTCTGGCATTACGGATGGAGTCACGGTCGGGCGCGGCGCCGTGGTCGGGATGGGGGCCGTGGTCACACGCAACGTCGAGGCCAACACGGTCGTCGGGGGGAGCCCCGCGCGGCGCATCGGCACGCGGCGCTAGCCCGGTTTCCAGGGCGTTTCGCACGCGAGCGTCGCCGTTCCGCCTGTCGCCACCGTCGTGTTCGTGCTCAAAGCTCGGGGGTGGCGCCTTCGCGTGAGCTCTTTCCCCTCTTCGACCCCACGTGGGTCGCCCACGACGACGGCGCCATCGTGGTCGTTGACAAGCCGGCGGGCATTCCCGTGCAAGCCCACGACGAGGAGCGCCGTGACGACCTCGTCTACCGGCTCGAGAGCGCCCACGAAGGTCGCCGCTTCGCCGTGCATCAGCGCCTCGATCGCGACACGAGCGGGCTCGTGCTCTTCGTGACCGGCGGTGCCGACGCGAACCGCACCATCGCGCGCCAATTCGAGACGCGCAGCCTCGAGAAGGGCTACCTCGCCGTCGTCGAGCGCTGGGATCACGGCGAAACGTTGACCATCCGCTCGCCCCTCACGGAAGACGAAGGCGCCCACGGCGGGCGCATGCGCGTGGCGACCTCGCGCGACAAGAAGTCCCAAGCCGCGGTGAGCCACGTGCGCGTCGTGCGCCGGAGCGACCTTGGCGACCGCACGCTCGTGCACGTGACCCTCGAGACCGGGCGCACACACCAGGCACGTGTGCACCTCGCGAGCGTCGGGGCGCCCATCGTCGGAGACCGCCTCTACGGCACGGCGCCCTCGCTCCGCCTCATGCTCCACGCAGCGAACCTCGCCTTCACGAACGTCGCCGGAGACCGCGTGCGCCTCGAGAGCAAGGCCCCCGCCGAGTTCGAAGCGGCCCTCGCCGAGCGCGACACGGACGAGGTCTACGACGACAAGACGCTCCTCCAGCGCGCCGTCGAGCGCGCGCTCTTTGCGCGGGTCTTCCTCGCCTGGAGCGCGGAGCCGCGGCGCACGACCGCCTTCCGCGTCGTGAACGAAGCGGGCGACGGCCTACCGAAGCTCGCGGTGGACCACTACGACGGCTACGCAGTCGCGCAGTTCTACGAAGACGACAGCACCTGGACCGAGGAGCGTCGCGGCCGCGTCGTGGCGGCGCTCGCGCGCGCGGGCTTCCTTGGCGTCTATACGAAGCGCAGACCGAAACAG
>CAIOHM010000202.1 GCA_903858055.1 uncultured delta proteobacterium | reverse complement strand
GCACACCTCGTCGACCGAGAAGCCGTTTGCCTCGCGCAGGTTGTGAAGCGTGGCCCCGTCGACGAGCGCGCGCGCTTCGATCGTGCGCAAGAGATCAGCGAGGCGCTGCTGCTCCTGCTCGTCGAGCACGCGCACGGTGGCCTTGGGCGCGGGCGCCGAGAGCTCGGCGGGGAAGTTCGAGAGGTCGTAGGCGCGCCGGCGCACGGGGTCGAGCAGCACGTCGAGGGCCTCGTCGAGGCGCTTCACTTCGGCGCGCACGGCGGTGGCGTCGAGGATCGTGTGCGTAGCGAGGCTCTCGGGTCCGAAGACGTCGCGGAGCTTGCGGTGCGCGCGACGGAGCTCTTCGTCGTTGGCGGTGCGCGGCACGCCGAGGAGCTCGTAGAGCGTGGGGCCTGCACCGGCCGCCCGCGGGCGAGCGGGGGCGATCGGCAGCGACCGACTCGGCGCTCCCGGGTCGATGGGCAGGAGAATGCGCCGCGCCAAGCGCTCGATCTGCCGCGAAGCCTTGCCCGCGGGGTTGTCGACGAGCAGCGGCATCTGCTTTCGCGCGGCGATCCACACGGTGTCGTCGTATTCGAGCGTGCCGAAGTCCTCGAGGGACATGCCGTAGTGAGCGAACACGATCGAGCTCATCCAGCTCGAGAGCTCGGCGTCGGCGCGGTGCCGCGTGCCGGAGACCACGTGGCCAAAGCGCATGCGTCGGAGCTCGTCTTCGGCGAGCTGCTGCAGCGTGCGATCGCGGCGCCCGAGGCTCCCGATGAGATCGAACGGACCTCCGTACTCCGGCGCCTCGGCGAGCACCCCGAGACCGTAGCGTCTGCGGTTGTCGGTCTTCGCGAGCACGCGCTTCAAGCGGTAGCGGTACGCCGTGCGCAAGAAGCGGTAGAGGCCCTCGACGGAGCCGGGCTCGGGCGCGGTCACGAGGAGCGGAAGATCCGCCGCGGCGAGGAGCTGCAGCGCGAACGGTGAAGCGCCGGCGCCCACGTCGACGACGACGAGCTCCGCAGGGAGCTCCCGCAGGCGCGCGAGGAAACGCTCGGCGCGCGTGCCGCGGAAGGCGAGCCCGAAGGCCGAAACCTCGTGGGGAAAACGCAGGAGCCGAAGCCCTTGCACCGCCGTGTCGATGAGCGCGTCTGCGACGGGTGACGAGAGCGCGTAGCCGGCCGTCGCGGCGACGACGCCGAAGGACGTGTGGAGCCCGCGCCCGCGAGCGTCGGCGTCGACAAGGACGACCGAGCGGCCGAGCTGGGCGAAGTACACGGCGAGGTTCGCGGCGATGAGGCTCTTGCCTACCCCGCCGGAGCCACCGCCGACGACGAAGAGGCGCGGCGCCAAGCCCGCGGGGATGGGCACCGAGATGCCCGTCGACGTGCCTTCGCTCATGGCCCCGTGCCGAGCTGTCGCTGCGCGTGCCGAAAGCGCCGCACGAGGGCCACGCAGCGCGCCCCGAGTTCGTCGCCGTTCACGGGCTTCTGAAGCCAGTCGTCCGCGCCGACTCCGAACGCCTCGGTGCGCACGCGCCAGTCGTCGAGCGCCGTCACGAACACGATGGGCAGCGCGTCGAGCTGCTCGTGGTCGCGGAGCCTGCGGCAAAGCTCGATGCCGCTCATGCCCGGGAGCTCGAACTCCGCCACGACCACCTCGAAGCGCTCCGCGAGCAGCGCCTCGAGGGCGTCTTCTGCGGAGGCGACGCCGGACACCTCGATGCCGCTCGCACGCACGGAGGCCTGGAGCGTGAGGAGGGTCTGCGGCTCCGGATCGACGACGAGAATACGTGCATCTTGCACGGAGACCTCGAGGAGGCTCCCGCGCGGCGCGTTGCGGCGCTCGGGCGAAATCGAGTCGACGGTCGGGCGCGCCGGCGCGGCGGCGAGGATCGCGTTCATCGAGTCTTCGGCGTGCGTCGACGCGAAGTCGTGAATGCGCTCCCAATCGCGGCGGTCGAAGACCACGAAGGGCTTCATGCCCTGGAGCGTGACGTTGCCGACGGCGGCGGTGGCGCGTCCTCGCTGACCGACCTCGAAGATGGCGAGGAGCCACTCGCCCTCGGACCACGTGCCCGTGCCCTCCAGAGGCAACGCCTGGTCGTGCTGGCGAAGGAACTCCGCCAGCGCGCTCAACTCCCCGTGCCGGAAAACGACGTCGCGCACTCCTCTTGTGTACCCCTCGCGCGGCTGCCTGAAAAGCCGCTGACGACGGATTCCTCGGGGCCTGCTAGGGGCTTGGCGTTCCGCCCGGGCCGTTCGCGGTCCGCCTCCCCCGCAGGTGCACCATGCAAGTTCCTCGCTCGATCTTCCGCGAATACGACATCCGTGGCGTCGCCGACCGCGACCTGACCGACGAGGTCGTGCGTGCCATTGGCCTCGGTTTCGGCGCGACCCTCGGCACCGGGGCTCGCATGGTGCTGGTCGCGCGCGACTGCCGCCTCTCGGGAGATCGCCTCTTCGCGGCGCTCACGGGCGGTCTGCGCGACAGCGGCTGCGACGTGGTCGACCTCGGCATCGGCCCGACGCCGTACCTGTACAACGGCGCCTACGAGGTCGAGGCGGACGGCGCGATCATGATCACCGGGAGCCACAACCCCGGGAACGAGAACGGCTTCAAGATGATGCGCGGCCGGAGCTCGTTCTACGGCGAGGCCATCCAGGCGCTGCGCGCGCGCATCGAGGCCGACGACCTGCCCCTCGCGCCGCGTGCCGGCGGCATTTCCGAGCTCGATCGCAAGGCGGACTACGTCGCGTCGCTCACGAAGGGCATCGCGTTCGCGCGCACGAACATGCGCTTCGTCCTCGACGCCGGCAACGGCGCGGGCGGTCCGCTCGCCCTCGAGGCGATGCGCAAGCTCGGCCTCTCGCCCGACCCGCTCTTCTGCGAGATGGACGGCCGCTTCCCGAACCACCACCCGGACCCGACCGTCGAGAAGAACCTCGAGGCCCTCGTGGCGCGCGTGCGCGAAACGGGCGCCGAGCTGGGCCTCGCCTTCGACGGCGACGCAGATCGCCTGGGCGCGGTCGACGCGAAGGGCAACGTCATCTGGGGCGACAAGCTGCTCGTGCTCTTCGCGCGCCAGGTGCTCGAGAAGAACCCTGGGGCCGCGGTGCTCGGCGAAGTGAAGTGCTCGCAGACGCTCTACGACGACATCGCCAAGCACGGCGGGCGCCCGATCGTGTGGAAGACCGGGCACTCGCTCATCAAGACGAAGATGAAAGAGGAGCACGCGCTGCTCGCCGGTGAGATGAGCGGGCACCTCTTCTTCGCCGATCGCTACTTCGGTTACGACGACGCGCTCTACGCCGCGTTGCGCTTGCTCGAAATCGTCGCGAAGGAGCCCCAAACCGTGGGCGATATGCTCGCCGATCTCCCGGCGACGCTCACCACCCCCGAGCTCCGCGTGGACTGCCCGGACGCGGTGAAATTCGACGTCGTGCGTGCCGTGACCGAGCATTTCCAAGCGGCGGGCCGCGAGGTGCTCACCATCGACGGCGCGCGCGTTTCGTTCGGTGCCCCCGGTGAGCCGTGCTGGGGTCTCGTGCGCGCGTCGAACACCGGCCCCGTGCTCGTGCTCCGCTTCGAGGCGCCGTCGTCGGAGAAGCTCGCCGAGATCCGCTCCGAGGTCGAAGGTGTCGTCGCCGCGGCGCGGGGTCGCTTCGGCGGATGACCCAAGAAGCTCCGCCTAGCTGGACCATCGGCTCCATCCTCAAGTGGGCCGTGGACGACTTCCGCGCGAAGGGCCTCGAGTCCCCGCGCGTGGAGGCGGAGCTCCTCCTCTCGAGCGCCCTCGGCTGCACGCGGATCACGCTCCTCACCGACTCGGCGCGCCCCCTCGAGCCCGCCGAGCTCTCCCGCTTCAAGGCGATGGTCGTGCGTCGCCGTCGTCGCGAGCCCATCGCCTACATCCTCGGGCGCCGCGAGTTCTTTGGTCGCACGTTCAAGGTCGACGCCCGCGTGCTCGTGCCGCGCCCCGACACCGAGATCCTCGTCGACGTGGCGCTGCGTGAGACCCGCGCGCGCGACCTCTACGTGCGCGCGCTCGACCTGTGCACCGGGAGCGGGTGCGTCGTCATCACGCTCGCGAAAGAGCGCCCGACCTCGTCGTTCGTCGCCGTCGACATCTCGCCGGATGCGCTGGCCGTCGCGACCGAGAACGCGCTCCGGATCGGCGCCTACAACGTCGCCTTTCGCCGCGGTGACCTGTTCGAGTCCGTGCAGGGTGCACACTTCGATCTCATCACCGCAAACCCGCCCTACGTGACGACGCACGAGATCACGACCCTCGACGCCGACGTGCGCGAACACGAGCCGCACCTCGCCCTCGACGGGGGCGCCGACGGGCTCGACCTCGTGCGTCGCATCGTCGAAACGGCTCCGCAGCACTTGGCGCCCGAAGGCGTTCTCGCCATGGAAATTGGCGCAGATCAGGGCCCTGCGACCGCCGAGCTGTTTGGGCGACGCGGCTTCGAGGGCGTGCGCATCGACAAGGACTACGGCAAGCGCGACCGCGTGGTGAGCGGGCGTTGGCGCTCGCGGGCCTAGCGCGCGGAGACCGCAGAGGGCGCCGCTCAGTGCCCGAACTGGAAGCCAAACGTGGGCATGATCGTCCAGTTCATCGAAGGGGCCACCTGGTACGCTGGCTCGTTGCGCGAGATGCGCGTCGAGTCGAGGTACGTGCCGGGCTCCGTGAAGATCTGCTCGCCCACGAAGTCGGCGTAGGCCGTGACGCCGATCACGACCTTGGTGCCGGGGCTCGCGCCGATGAGGAAGCCTGCGTCGAGCAGCATGCCGAAGTTCGAGCCTTTCGCCTGGGCGCGGTACGTCGAGCCGTTCGTGTACGTGTTCGTCAGGCTGTACGACTGCATGGAGTAGCCAGGGGAGGCGCCGAGCGTGAACCGCACGCGACCCGGCGTCAGGATGCGCAAACCGCCGCCGAGAAAGCCGCGCATCGTCAGGAAGCCGCGCGTGACGTTCGGGTTCTCAATCAGCTTCGTCTCGTCGACGACCTTGAGGGTCTCGCGCTTGTCGGCGCGGTAGTCGACCTCGCCAAGGCCCACCGCCTCGAAGCCCACGACGCCGACGCTGTAGCCGAGGCGCAGCGTGGTGCCGCCGCCCATCGCGTCGCCGCTGGTGCATTGGTACGTGTTCGCGTCCTTGGGGCAGGCCGCCGCCGTGAAAGGCGTGAGCCCGTGCGCGTAGTGGAGCGTGAGCTGCGAGTAGAAGCCCTCGTACTCGGGCGCGTGGACGACGGGCGCGGCTGCCACCGGCGGAGCCTCAACGGGCTGAGGAATCGCCGCGAGGACGATGTCCTGCACGAGCGCTTCCCCGGCGACGATGTCGAAGAGGCGATCGACGCGCGCGTACCCAGGCGCGTCGACGGTGACGGCGTGACGTCCCACCGGGAGCTCGCCGTCGAAGGTGCCGAGCGCGGGCGGGCCGCCGTCGATGCGGAGCGCGGCGTCGGCAGGCGTGGCGCGCAGGCGGAGCTTGCCGGTGAGCGCGACGGTCTCGAGCGTCACCTCGAGGCGCGCGCGCTTCTGCACGTCGATCGCTCGCGGCTTGGCCATCACGCGATCGCCGCGCGCCTCGAGCGTATGCGAGCCCGGTGCGACGTCGCCCTCGTACGGCGCTGCACCGACGCTCTTGCCGTCGAGGAAGACCGTGACGGGGAGCCCCGAGGCCTCGCGGACCACGAGCCGCCCGGTCTGCACCTCCGCCGCCAGCTCGCCGCTGATCGCGGTGTCCTTCATGCTCACGATCTCGAGCGTTTTATCGAGCGGATCGTAGCCCGCCTTGGCGACACGGATCTTGCGCGTGCCGCTGTCGACGCGCAGGCGCTCGAGCGGGGTCGTGCCTGCCCTCACGCCGTCGACGGTGACCTCGGCGCCCGGTGGTGTGACCCGCACATCGACGAGGGCCGTGAGCTGCCGCAGCTCCTCGAGGGCGCGTTGGATCGCGAGCCGGTCCGGTGCCTTGAGCTCGGCGCCATGAACCGCGAGGAGGGTCTCGAGCGAGGCAAAGGCCGCGGCGAATTGGTGGAGTTCGCGCTGGCACTTCGCCACGTTGCGGAGCGCGTTCGGCCGCTGCGCGAGCGTGTAGGATTCACGGAACTCGCTGAGTGCGGCGCTGAAGTTCGACTCCTTCAGCATGGCGAGCCCAACCTCGAAGTGTCGTCGTGCCTCGGCCACCGTCGGGGACTCTGCGGCCTTCGGCTTGGCCGCGTACGCATCGCGCGGGGCGACCGCGGCGAGGACACCGAAGGAGAGGACCGAGCGAAGGGCGAGACGCGCGAGAAGAGTTCGCATGGTAGCGCGGCGCATCCAAGCACCTCGCGCACGCGTGGGCCAACAGCGGCGCGCGCCGCAAAACGCTACGCGCGGCTCAGAACTCGTCCGAGTGCCCCACGTCGCCGAGCTTGCGATCCGCCTTCGCCTTCGCGGGCGGAGGCTGCCACGCCGGCGCGGGAGCCGCTGCGGGTGCGTGTGCCGCTTGCGCCTTCGCGGGCTTTGCGGGCGCCGGTGGCGGTCCACCCGCGTCCGACGCCAAGGTCTCGGGTTCTGCCGGTGCGGGCGCCTCCGGTGCGACGACCGCCGTGCGCGCTGGGGTCGCGGTTACGGCCTTCGGGTTCTCGAAGGTGCCCTTGAGCGCGAGCCCGCCCACGACCAAGCCGAGGAGCCCGAGGGCCGCGAGGAGCACGCCGACCGCGCCCGATCGCTTGCGCCGCCGCGGGAAGTCCGAGGGCGAGATCACCGGGATGCGGTCTTCGGTGATCGAAGGCGCCGTCTGCTCCAGCGCGACGGGCGCGTTCGAGGTCGCCTGCTGCGGCCGCCCGCTGACTTGAACGCCGTAGGCGGCGAGGGGGATGTTGGGCTGCGACCCGAGGTCGAAGTTGAGCGTGGTGGGGCCCGACCCAAGCGCCGGCGGTACGTCGCGGCTCGAGGCCACGGGGTTCGTTCGCGAGCCGCTCAGCGACGGGGCGGAGGGCTGTTCAATCGCCGGTAGCGCGCCGGAGAAGTCGCGGATCGGGATCGTGGCGACCTCGCGCACGCGGCGCAGGAACGTCGCGGCGTCGCGCACGCGAGACCCGATGTTGTGCTCGAGGCACTCGTGCACGACTTGCGAGAGCGGGTGAGGAACCCACGGCGCGCGCACATGGAGCGGCGGTGGCGGGTTCACGACGATGTGAACGATCGTTTGCTCGTAGGTCTGGAGCAGGTCGTACGCGGGCTGGCCCGCGAGCATCTCGTAGAAGATCGCCCCCAGGCTCCAGAGGTCCGTCCGGTGATCGACGCTCGAGAGCCCCTGCGCTTGCTCGGGAGACATGTACTGCGGCGTGCCGACGACGCTGCCGACGCGCGTGAGTTTGCCCGCGTGCGGGTCGGCCTTCGCCTCGTGCTCCTCGTGGAGCATCTTGCTGATGCCGAAATCGAGGACCTTCACGAGGAGCGAGCCGTCGGCGCGCTCGCAGAGGAAGATGTTCCCCGGCTTGAGATCGCGGTGGATGACGCCCGCGTCGTGCGCGCGAATGAGCGCGCGCGCGATCTGCGACGCGATCATCGTGGCCTGGTCGACGGGGATGCGGCGCTCGCGCTCGAGGCGCTGCGCGAGGTCTTCGCCCGCGAGGAACTCCATGACCATGAAGAGCCCCGCGACGGGGTCGTGACCCACGTCGAAGACCTGCACGATGTGCTCGCTCTCCACCGCGCTCGCGGCCCGCGCCTCCCGACGGAAGCGCCCCGCTACCTCGGCGGACTGCGCGAGGGCACCGGCGATGACCTTGATGGCGACGCGCTTGCCGATCTCCGTGTGGACGCCCTCGTACACGGCGCCGAAGCCGCCGACGCCGATCACACGGCGGATGGCGTACTTGCCGGCGATCGTGAAGCCGATGAGGCGTTGGTCGGAGAGGTCGGTCATGCCAGGGCCTTCAGCCGGGAAGCTTGGCGCAATTCCACTCGCGGTGCAGCCCGAAGAAGGTCCGCACGTGCGCGATTCTTTCGGTGCGCTGTGCACACGTTCAGAGGTGCGGACGGAAATTTACCGCAGCACACGCTCGCGCACGAGAGCGGCGCGTGCCCGTGTGCCGCCGCGGTCCACGGAGATGACCACGGTCGAGCCCAAAGGTCCGAGGAGCTTGGCGAGATCCGCCGCCCTTCCGTCGACGAGCGTGATGACGTCGCCGGCGCGCAGGTTCGACTCCGCGGCCTTCGACGCGGGGAAGACGCTCTCGACGAAGAGCCCCGCGGCGGTGCTTCGGGCGTCGATGGCCACGTCGCCGCCGCCGTTTGCGACCGTGTTCGCGCGCTCGAGGGCGATCACGCCGAGATCGACCGGGCGGCGATCGTCGCCATGCAGCGACGTGACGCGGCGGCAGCGGTAGCCTGGAGCGCACACCTCGAGGCTTCGCGTTGCGAGGGAGGCATGGGCGAACCGGAAGCGCCCCTCGCGGTCGCTCCGCACCGCCGCGATCCCGGGGTCCGCGCGCCCGAGCGTGTCGAGCGCCACGGTCGCTCCTTCGATCGGCGTGTCACCGCTCGTGACGCGCCCCTCGAACGTGACGGCCGACGCGAGGCGCACGACGACCTCGCGCGCGCCGCTGGTGAGCACGCCGCGGGCGACCCCGTATTCCGGCGCCGACACCACCAGCTCGACCCCCGACCGAAGCGGCGCGTCGACGGACACGGAGCCGCTCCGATCGGCCGTGCGCGCCGTCGTGATCACGCTGTCCCCATGCACGGCCCGCGCCCACACGAGGGCCCCCGCGACGGGGGAACCACGGCGATCGTCGACGACACGCACGACGCGAGATTCGCTGCTCTCGAGGGTCACCACGGCCTCGGGGCTCTCGCCGTCGAGCAGCACCGCCGCCGGCGCGAAGCCTGCTGCGCGCGCGCTCGCCTCCAGCGTGGCCCCGATCGGAAAGAGCAGCGTGGCGGTGCCGTCGCGCGCCGTACGCGACTCCGACAGGCGCACGAGCCCCCCCGGTGGCCGCAGGGCGACCGACGCGCCCTCGATCGGATAGCCGCGGGAATCCAGCGTACGGATGCGGTATTCCCGAGACGCGCCACCGCGCACGACGAGGTCGTGAGTGGTACGCGACGCGGGGTCGAGGTGCAACGCGACGTGATCGAGCTCCTCGCCGCCGCCCTTCGCGAGCGCGAGGATGACGTCGTCGCGCGCCTCGTCGAACGAGAAGCGGCCATCACGCCCGGTGACGATCTCGCTCGCCTTGCCCGCAGCGTCCGTGAGGCGAACGACGTAAGCTCGCTGCGGAAAACCTCGCTCGTCGAGCACGGTGCCCTCGACATGCGCGG
>CAIOHM010000201.1 GCA_903858055.1 uncultured delta proteobacterium | reverse complement strand
GGCCTTCGAGGAGTCCGACTTCGACGCGGCAGCCGACGCGTACCAGCTCGCGATCGACAACGGCCACCTCGCACCGAGCGAGCTCGCCGAGGCCTTCGTACGCGTGGGCGTCGCGTTTGCTTCCCAGGGAAAAAGCAAGAAGGCCCTCGACGCCTTTCGCCTCGCGGTCATCGTCGACGCCGCGGTCGCGTTCCCGAGCGGCGGCCCCAAGAAGGCGAAGCCGCTGCTCGAACAGGCGCGCAAAGAGATGTCCAAGCGCACCGGCGACTGGCTTCGCGTGACGTTCCCCGAGCGCGCTGCGGCGATTGGCGCGACGGCCGCGACGGCGCGCGTGCGTCTCGAGGCGGTGGCGGGCCTCGAGGCCCTCGAGATCGAAGCACGCTCCGGCGAGGGAGAACCCTGGGTGCAGCGCATGCCGCTCGCCGCCGAGGTGCCCATCGTGCTGCCGCGCACGATGCACGCCACGGGCCGTGTGCGCGTGCGGGTGGCGGCGGTCGACGACGTGGGCAACCGCTGGGGCGAGGTCGAGCGAACGATCGACGTGGAGCGTCTGCCCGCACCGGAGCCGACCCCCGCGGCGCGCGCCGATGAGCCTGCACCCCGAAAGCGGCGACGCGAAGCCGCCGAGGTGGCGCGCGCGGCCGCGGACGAGGGAAAGCCTGCCCGCGCGGGCGCGACGTTTTGGGCGACCCCGTGGCCATGGGTCGCGATCGGCACGGCGGTGCTCGGGATGGGCGGAGCGTACGCCTTCACGCTCGTCGACGCTTCGGGCGCGGCACGCGTCGGCGCGCCCACGGTCGCCACTGGCCCCTGAGGGAAGGCCCACCCGCGCCTACACCGAAGACGCGAGCGCGCACTTCGGCTGGCTCCCTCCCGCGAGGTCTGGTCTACTCGCACGGATTACTCCAAGGAACATTCTTGGCCGACGACCGTTTTGCACGCGCACGAGGGAGCTCCCGCGAAGGCCCAAAGCCCGCGGGGAACCGTGGCACCTATTTCTTGGGTGAATACCGCGTCGTCGACGAAATCGGCGTAGGCGGCATGGCGAGCGTGCACCTTGCACGCGTCGACGGACCGGCGGGTTTCCAGAAGTGGGTCGCGATCAAGCGCATCCACTCGCACCTCGTCGAAGACCCGTCGTTCGTGAACATGTTCCTCGACGAGGCGAAGGTCGCCGCGCGCATCAGCCACCCGAACGTGGCGACGGTCTTCAAGCTCGAGCAGTACGAAGACACCTACTGGATCGCCATGGAGTACCTCCACGGCGAGCCGCTGCGTGAGGTCATGCGCCGCACCGAGGAGGTCGGGCGCATCGCTCCGAGCGAGATTGCGTGCCGCATCATCAGCGATGCAGCAGAGGGTCTCCACGCAGCCCACGAGCTTCGCAGCGAGAACGGGGAGTTCCTCGGCGTCGTCCACCGCGACGTCACCCCGCACAACCTCTTCGTGACCTACGAGGGCACCACGAAGGTCGTCGACTTCGGCATCGCGAAGTTCAGCTCGCGCCTCGCTCAAACGCGCGCGGGCATGGTGAAGGGCAAGCTCGCGTACATGTCGCCCGAGCAGGTCTCAGGCGAAGCGGTCGACCGGCGCACGGACATCTTCGCGCTCGGCGTCGTGCTTTGGGAGCTCACGACCGGGCAGCGCCTGTTCCGGATGGAGAGCGATCTCGACACGCTCGCCAAGGTCCAGGAGTGCAACGTCCCGCGGCCTTCCACGCTCATCCGGGGCTACCCTGTCGATCTCGAGAAGATCGTCATGAAGGCGCTCTCGAAGAACCGCGGCGAGCGCTTCAATACCGCGCGCGAATTCTCCCGCGCGCTCCAGTCGCTGCTCATGCGACGGGGGCTCTTCATCGCATCGGACGAAGTCGCGTCGTACACGCAGTCCATCTTCGCCGACCGGATCCAGAAGCGCGACGCGCACCTCCGCTGGGCGGCAGAGGTCACGCAGACCATCAATGTCGACCAGCTCCTCTCGAAGCCGAAGATCGGACCGGAATTCACCGGGAGCTCCGACGTGCAGTCGTCGGCATCCGCCGCGCCGCCGGCCAAGGCGGGCGCGCTGGGCAGGGGGGGCGTGCGCCCGGCCGCAGGGAGCCCATCGGTCTCGGTCGACGCGCTGACGCGCGGCCCTGCATCGCGCCGCGTCG
>CAIOHM010000200.1 GCA_903858055.1 uncultured delta proteobacterium | reverse complement strand
CTCGGCGTGCAGCTCTTCGAGCGGGACAACCGCCACGTGCGCCTCTCGCCGGCGGGAGAAGCGCTCCTCGGTCGCGCGCGTCGCATCTTGATCGAGGCGGACGACCTTGGTCGTGCGGCGGAGCACCTCGGCGATCCGCTCGCGGGCACGCTGCGCATCGGCGTCATCCCCACCATCTCGCCCTACGTGCTGCCGAGCGTTGGACCGGCGGCGCAGCGCGAATTGCCGAAGCTCCGCGTCGCGTGGGTCGAGGAGAAGACTCCGACGCTCGTGGCACGCCTCGAAGCGGGCGCCATCGACGGAGCGCTGCTCGCCCTCGAGGCGGACCTCGGCATCGTCGAGCACGCGGAGGTCGCGTGCGATCCCTTCGTGCTCGCGACGCCGGCCGCACATCCGCTCGCGAAGAAGCGCGCACGCCTCTCGACCGACGAGCTCCGCGGCGCGGACGTGCTCTTGCTCGACGAGGGGCACTGCCTCCGCGATCAAGCGCTTGCATTCTGCACGTGGTCGGAGTTCCGCGAACACGCTTTCCGCGCCACGAGCCTCACGACGCTCGCGCAGATGGTCCAAGCGGGTGCGGGTGTGACGCTCCTGCCGAAGCTCGCGGTCCCCACGGAGGCCGAGCGCTTCGGCCTCGCGGTGCGCCGCTTCGAAGACCCGGAGCCCTACCGCACGCTCGCGTACGTGTGGCGTCGTGGTGCGGCCCAAGCCGAGGCGTTTCGTGCGCTCGCGACGATCACGAAGCGCGCCCTTGCCGCAGGGGCGTGACGCCGCTCGGGTTCGCGTCGAGCAAGCCGCGACGCCGCCTGGCCGCCGTCACTCGTAGTGCGACCACATGCGCAGCACCTTCACGACGCGCTCCTCGTCGACGACTTGGTAGACGAGGCGATGCTGGATGTTGATGCGCCGCGAGAGCGCTCCGGTGAGATCGCCCACGAGTCGCTCGTAGGGCGGCGGGTTCTGGTACGGGTTCTCGCGGAGCACCGCGAGCAAGAGCTCGACTTTTGGCTTGAGGCCCGACTCCGTGAGTTTGCGGGCGTCCTTCTGCGCGTGCTTCGAGAAGACGAGCGTCCAACTCACCAGTCGAGGTCCTCGGACATCGCTTCATGCGGCGTCGCGATGCCTTCGCGGATCGACTCGACCATCCCCGGGATCTGCGCGAGGTGAAGGGTCTCCTGGATCGCGCGCCAGTCGTCCTCGCTGACGAGAACACCGTTGTGGCGCTTGCCCGTGATGAGCACCGGCTCGTGGCTCTCGGCCACATCGTCGAGCAGCCCAAAGAGCGTGCGGCGCGCCTCGCTTGCGGTCACGGTGGCCATGACCGTAGTGGTACGCGATCGCGTACGTGTGCGCAAGGGACGGCGTCCTTTTCAGCCTCGCGGACACATCTTCCGCCGGTGGCAGCATTGCCTCTCTCCGGGCCGTGAGGTCGGCTCACGACTCGCAGTCGGATGGTCGAACGCGGGCCGCTACGGTGCCGCGCTGCTCGATGTTGGCGAAGCGCGGGTGCGTGTCCTCGCGAGCACCGCGGGCGTCGGAACGCTCGACGTAGCGCCGCGCGCGAGCGAGAAGGGGCTCGAGTTCGTCGCAAGCGCGAGCGCATCGGCTGAGAAGCGACGGGTGATCGCACCCCTCGCGGCGACGCCAACGTTCCTCGCCAACCTCGATTCGCTGCTAAGGACCGGACGATGATCGCCCTGCGCGAACGAAGCACCACGTCGTCGCTCGTGGCGGTCGCGGCGATGCTTGCAGGGTGCAGCAAAGGCCCGGAGGCGACCGCGACCGTTCAGGATGCGG
>CAIOHM010000199.1 GCA_903858055.1 uncultured delta proteobacterium | reverse complement strand
GCGAAGACGCGGTAGGGCTTCGCGTCGAAGGTGCCGAGCGCGTCGTCGAGCATCGTGGCCACCAGGCGAAGCCCCGCCTCGTCGAGGGAAGCGCCATGGCCCACCGTGAGCACGTGCGCACCACCGAGGCGCGGGTGCGCGAAAGGACGCACGACGCCGAGCTGCGCGAGCCCATCGTCCGCCCGCAGCGCGTGGCTCAGCGCGCCGCCGCTGCGCCAATCCACGAGCGACGCGAGGCGCCGCGGTGGGCGCTCGTCGGCGAAGAGCGGGCAGAGCACGATGACCGACGCGTCGATGCGGTCGAGGGCCTCGAGACGCTCTTCGATCGCGTCGACGAGCATCGGTCAGGCTTGGCGGTCGCGATCGACGCGGTTCAGCGTGACCGCCACACGGTCGAGCACGCCGTTCACGAAGGGGCCTGAGTTCTCCGCGCCGAACTGCTTTGCGAGCTCGACGGCTTCGTCGAGGATGACGGCGCGCGGGGTGCCGACCTCCACGAGCAGCTCGTAGGTGCCGATGCGGAGCACGTTGCGATCGACCGCGGTCATGCGCTCGAGGCGCCAGTTCACGGAAGCCTTCGCGATGAGATCGTCGATTTCGGCGCGGCGCTCCGCGACGCCACGCACGACGGCGTCGGCGTAGCTGCGACCCTCGGGGTCCGCCTCGAAGTGGCGCCAGAAGTCCGCGATGACCTGGTCGGCGTCGAAGCGACCGAGCTCGGCCTGAAAGAGCATTTGCAGCGCTGCTTGGCGCCCCGCGTGACGTGCGCCCATCTCAGAGACCCGCTTCGCCGAGCACGGCCGCGAGCGAGACGACCTCGATGACGCTGGCGGCGGCTTCCCAGCCCTTGTTGCCCGCCTTGGTGCCCGCGCGCTCGATGGCCTGCTCGATGGAGTCCACCGTAAGGACACCAAAGGCCGCCGGCACGCTGCTCTCGAGCGAGACGCTCGCGAGGCCCTTCGTGACCTCGGCTGCGACGTAGTCGAAGTGAGGCGTCGAGCCGCGGATGACCGCGCCCACGGCGACGATGCCCGCGTACTTCTTCGCGCGCGCGAGGCGCTGAACGACGAGCGGGATCTCCCAAGCACCGGGCACGCGGACGAGGTCGATGGCGTCGCTCGCGGCGCCGTGGCGCACGAGGCAGTCGGCCGCGCCGTCGACGAGGCGATCGACGATGAAGTGGTTGAAGCGGCTCGCGACGATGGCGAAGCGAGAGCCGGCGGGGACGACGAGGGTACCTTCGAGCGTGCGCATGGAAATTCCCGTGGAGGTTAACGCGCGTTAGGCGCTCGTGGGGGTCAATGGCAAGCGTGCGACGATTTCGAGACCGAAACCGTGGAGCCCCGCCATCTTGAGGGGGTTGTTCGTGAGGAGCTTGAGGCGGCGGACGCCGAGGTCGTGGAGCACTTGGCAGCCGAGGCCGAGCTCGCGGATGGGGCCGTCGCCGACCGTTGAGGGGACCGGGTTCGTCGCGAGCCAATAGCTCTCGAGCTCTTGCTTCATCGTGCCGCGCGAGGGCACGTAGAGAATGACACCGCGGCCCTCCCCTTCGATCGCGCCGATCGCCGCGCGCAGGTTACGGCCGCCGTCTTTCGGCGTCGACGCGAACACGTCCGCGAAGGTCGAGCCTCCGTGAACGCGGCAGAGCAGCGGCTCGTCGACCGAGAGCTCACCCTTGTAGAGCGCAAGGAACTGCCGACCGTCGATCGCGTTGCCGTAGACCGCGGCGCGCCAGCCGGCGGTCATGCCGTCGAGCTGGACCGGCCCCTCCGCGAGGCGCGTGACCAAGCGCTCGGTGATGAGACGATACTGGATGAGGTCCGCCACGGTCACGATGCGAATGCCGTGCTGCGACGCGACCTTTTCGAGGTCGGGCATGCGAGCCATGGTGCCGTCTTCACGCATGATTTCGCAGATGACGCCCGCGGGCTCGAGCCCTGCGAGGCGGGCGAGGTCGACGGAGCCTTCGGTCTGCCCCGTGCGCACGAGCACGCCGCCGTCGCGGGCGCGGAGCGGGAAGACGTGACCCGGTGTGACGAGGTCCTCGGGGCGGCAGCTCGGTCGTGCGGCGACGCGCATCGTGTGCGCGCGATCGGCAGCGCTGATGCCCGTGCTCACGCCGGTCCGCGCTTCGATGCTGACCGTGAACGCCGTACCGAGCGGCGGCCCACCGCGACCCGGGGCGGCCATGAGCGGGAGCTGGAGCCGATCGACCTGGGCCTCGGTCATCGTCAGGCAAATCAGGCCGCGACCGTGCATCGCCATGAAATTCACGGCCTCCGGCGTCACGAGCTCGGCGGCCATGCAGAAGTCGCCCTCGTTCTCGCGGTCCTCGTCGTCGACGAGGATGACCATCTTGCCCGCACGGATGTCGTCGATGGCGCCTTGGATGCGCTCGAGGAGTTTCGGATCGATTGGGGTCGGGGCTCGGTTCATCTTTGCACTCTACAAGTAGCCAGCTTTGCCAAGACGGGTGAGCCAGGCTTCATCGCCGGACTCGGAGGGCGCCTCCGCGGGGGAGTTCCCTCTATGATGCAGCAGCCGCTCGACGTAGCGCGCGAGCACGTCGACCTCGACGTTGAAGCGGTCGCCGACCCGCGCCTTCGCGAGCTTTGTCCACTTCTGCGTGCGCGGCACGACCACGAGCGAGAGCACGTCTTCCGCGACGCCGTTCACGGTGAGGCTCACCCCTGCCAGCGTGATGCTGCCCTTCTCCGTCACGTAGGGCAACAGCGACGCGGGGACCTTGAAGTGGAGCCGCATGGCCTCGCCGAGGGGCTCGAGCCGGACGAGCTCCGCGACGCCGTCGACGTGACCGGAGACGATGTGACCGCCGAAGCGTTGCCCGAGGGCGAGCGCTCGTTCCAGGTGAATCTCCGCGCCGATGGCGAGGCTGCCAAGGGTCGTACGCGCGAGGGTCTCCGCCGAGGCATCGGCCACGAAAACCTGCCCTTCGATGGCGTCG
This sequence comes from uncultured delta proteobacterium, assembly GCA_903858055.1. Classification (GTDB taxonomy): domain Bacteria; phylum Myxococcota_A; class Polyangia; order Polyangiales; family Polyangiaceae; genus CAIQDA01. The sequence continues at coordinate 6,859 of CAIOHM010000199.1, read as the reverse complement.
ACGGTGAGGCAGACGCCGTCGCAGGCGATCGACTCGCCCATGACGATGGGGTCGAAGGGGCAGCGAATCGAGAGGCGCGCGCCTGGGCCACGTCGCTCCTTCGCCACGAGAACGCCAAGCGCTTCGACGAGACCGGTGAACATCAGCGACCTCCCTCGACGGGGGGGCTCGCGTCGACGAGGTCGGGCAGACCGGCGTCACCGGCGCCGGCGTCGCGCGCAGGCTCGGGCACGGCCTTCACGACCACCCGCACGAAGAGCTCGGAGCACGTGTCGTTCGTGAGGAGCATACCCTGCGGCGTGACGCCTCCGATGAGCGCGATGTTCCCGCTGGCCAGCGTGAACGACCCCGTGCCCTCGTTGGGACGCTCGACGGTGGAGACCCACACGTTGACCTCACTCGGCAAGCGCCCGAGCGCCTGCGTGTCGAGCCAATAGGTGCGGCGCGCCGGGAAAGGCAGCCATGAGCCCACGAGGTCCGAGGTCTGCCAGGTGTCGGAGGAGACCAGCTGACCGCCAGCGAAGGTGCGAAAATCGCCGTCGCAGGCGTTCGTGAAGCAGCCCGCAGCGCCGAGCGGCGAGGCCAGCGCGACCGCGCCGAGGGCCGCCGATGCGACGATCGACCGAGCCGTATGACGGAGCCGCGACACCATGGTGGCTCTATCGTACAACCTTCTTCGAGACGCCAGCCCCATGTGGACCCTCCCCGCGAACCCTGACCTCGCGCTCGTTGCCGTGAACGCGCATCGCGCCGAAGAGCTCTCCGTGGGCCTCGCCGAAACGCTGCGTTCCGCGCCGCTGTGCACGGCGACGGGCGAGGTGTTCGACGTGGTCGAGCTCGTGCGCATGCCTGCACGCACGTACCGTGCCTCCGAGGGCGGGACGTTGCCGCGCGCGGGGCTCTTCGCGGCGACGTCGCGCGAGCTGCACGCGCTCGGCCTCGCGACGGAGGACGCGGCGACACGAGCGCGGCCGCTCGAGGGCCTGACGGTGGTCGTCACGCGCGCGGCCCATCAGGTCGCGCCGCTGGCTTCGCTCCTCGAGGCCGCCGGGGCCCAGGTGATCGCGATGCCCGCCATCGCCACCGTGCCCCCCGACGAGCCCGCGCGCGTCGACGAGGCGCTGCGCACGCTCGCGCACACCGACGCCGTGGTCTTCACCAGTGAAAACGGTGCACTCTGCACGTTCGAACGGGTTCGGGCCCTCGGCCTCGACGCGCGGGCTTTCGCGGGCAAGGTCGTCGCCGCGATCGGCCCTGGGACGGCGAAGGCACTCGCGCGTGAAGGGCTTCGAGCGGATCTCGTGCCGAGCGAGCACATCGGCGAAGCCCTCGCGGCGGCGCTCGTGGCTCGACTTCCGCCCCGCAGCACGCTCACGATCTTCAGGGCCACCGAGGCACGCGACGCGCTCCCGCGGCTGCTTGGGGAGGCCGGGCACGACGCGCGGGTCATCCCGGTCTACACCACGACGCGGGCCTTCGACGCCGCGCGCTTCGCGGACCTCGCGCAGGCCCGTGCGCCGCTCGCGCTCACCTTTACCTCCGCGAGCACCGCGACCTCGGTCATCGACGCGCTCGATGCGATCGATGCGCGCAGGCACCTCGCCGGAGTGGGCCTCGTCTCGATTGGCCCGATCACGAGCGAGGCCCTCGCCGCGCGCGGCGTGACGGTGAACGCGGAGGCAAGCCCGTACACGCTCGGAGGCGTCGTCGACGCGATCTCCGCGTGGCATCGCGAGCGCGCCACCTTCACGGGAGCGTCGCCGTGAGCGATTCCTCGACGCTCTTCACCGTACGCCTGCCCCTCGCGGCGCCCCTCTCGCGCCTCGAGGCCGAGCGCCGCCTCGCACTCGCCACCGGCGCGGAAGAGTGTGTGCGGCTCCTCGCGAGCTTCGTGCGCCCGCACGCCGAGTACCTCGCGTGCTTCGTCGTGCGCGACGACGCCGCCCTCGGCCGCTTCGGCGTGGGCCAGGGCCCGAGCTCCGAGCGCGTGGCGGGCACCAAAGTTCGCCTCGAGCGCGCGTCTCACGCGGGGATGGCCACGGCGATCGCCCAGGCACTCGGTCGACCGGTCGGGTCACGCCCGCTCTTGGTCCCGGTCCGTGTCGGCGGCGATCTTGCACTCTACATCTATGCCGATCGGAGTCTTGCGCCCTTCGAGCGCGATGAGCTCGCGCGCCTCAACGCGTTCGCGGCGAGCGTTGGAGCACAGCTCGCGCGGCTGGCCCTCCAGAGCGGAGACGCGGAGGAGGAGAGCGACGAGGACCTTCATACGCCGCCCCTCCCCTCGCGCTACCCGCGCGAACCCGTGCTGCCGAGCGTCGTCGTCGACACGCACGGCGAGTACGCGAAGCTGGTCGGTCGCGTGTGCCGCGGCGAAGACCCGGAGGGGACGGCCGAGACCGCCCTCGTACGCGCAGGCAAAGACGCGCTCCCCGCGCTCTTCGAGGTCTTCCCGGGACCGCTCCTGCCCGGCCTCGGCGCCGAGCTTCTCGAGCTTCCGCGCGCGAGCGAGTGCGGCCCGGTGCTCCGCGTGCTCGCCCGTCAGCGTCGCGTGGCGCTTCAACAAACGCTCGCCGAGCTCGCCGGCGTCGACACCTCGCGGCGCTTCTGGGCGGCGCACCTGCTCGCGGAGCTCCCCTACCTCGAGTCGGTCCCGGACCTCGTCGACGCGCTCAAGAGCAGCGATCTCCCGCTCCGGCGCGCGGCCCTCCGTGCCCTCGCGGCCGTCGGCACGATGAACACGGCCGCCACGGTCGAAGCGCTCCGGCCGCACTTGCTTGCGGGGGTCCCCGGCCGCCAGCGTCGCCTCGTCGTCGAGGCGCTCGCCGGCATGCGCGCGAAGCCGATCGTGCCTATTTTGCTCGAGCTCCTCCGCGACGACGACGCGCGCGTCGTGCGCACGGCGCATCGCGGCCTCGTCGATGCGACGGGGCGTGCCTTCGGCGACGACCTCCCCGCGTGGGAGACGTGGTGGTCGACCCACCGAGGACGCTCACGCATCGAGTGGCTCATGGAGGCGGTCGGGTCGAACGAGTCCGAGGCACGGCGACGGCTCGTGCTCACGGAGCTCGTGGCGCTGAGCGGCATCGAGTGGAGCACGACGGGCGCGCTCGACGGCGTGGCACTCGCGGAGCTCCAGGCGAAGCTCAAGGCGTGGTGGAAGGAGCAGTCGAGCTCGATCGAGCTGCGCAGCTGACACGCGTCAGCGGTGACCGCGCACCATCTCGCAGCGCTTGATGCACTCGATGTCGTCGACGCACTGGGAGGGGCAGTCGTACGCCTTGCTCTTGTGAAGGCACTCGGGATCGCGCTCGCAGCGCATCGGATCTTTCGCGGCCGCGGACTGCAGCGTGCGGCACCCGCTCGCGAGGATCGAGGAGGCGAAGAGTAGGACGAGGAGCGGCCTCATGGGCACTGCGCCGCGCAGCTCGTTTGGATGCACGACACGAACGCGTCCGCTTGCGCGGCGCCCGTCGGGTACGCACGCACGCAGACGAGGTCGCACGTGGGATCGGTGCCGTCGCAGCCGAGGAGGTCGAGGCAGTCGAGGTAATCGAGGACCTGCGTCGACGTGTAGAACGTGTTCATCGACGAGCAGCAGCTCGCGCGCGCGCACGAGTTGCATGCGGCCGGGAACGTCGACGGGAGGTTCTGGGTCGGGGTGCAGGTTCCGCCGCCTCCGCCGCCTCCGCCGCCACCCGAGCCACACGCGCTCGAGCAGCTGAGCTGCGTGCAGCCGTAGTACGCGTCGAACTTCGAGCCGATGGCGGGGTACTGGGTCTTGCAGCTCTGAACGCAGCTCGTGCCGCCGCCGCAGCCGTTCAGGCACGTCGCGAAGTTCTGGTAGCTCGCGTCGCCGAAGAACGCGTTCATCGAGCTGCAGCACTGCGACCGCGAGCAGTCGCTGCAGGCCTGGTTCTGCGTCGTGTACTGCGGCGAGCACGCGCCGCCGCCACCACCGCCGGTGCCCGCATCGACAGCCGGGGTGCCCGAATCGACGCGTCCACCGCCTGCGTCCGCCGCGGCGGGGCTCCCCGTGTCGGCTGCCGGTGAGGCGGCGTCGAGGGTCGAAGGACCGGCGCCCGCGTCTTCGCGCGCTTCCCACGCCACATCGTCGCCAACGGCGGGCTCCCCGTTGGCGCACGCGATCAGGAACATCGACCCCGCGAGCAGGGCACCGGAAACGAACGACGAGAGACGAGCCTTCACGCGCCCCGCGTTACCACCGAACCGCAAAAGGGCCAGCCTGCGCACGCGATCCGTGCATGTTACCGGTTCACGGGAAATCAGCGTCAGTGGAGGACCACGACCGTGAACGCGTCCCCACCCTCTTCCTGGTCGGCCGCACGGACGAGGCGCACGTGCTGCGCGAGAGAGAGCTCACGGCGCAGCGCCTCTTTCAGGGCGCCGGTGCCGTGGCCGTGGAGCAAGAAGCCTGCGTCGTCCCCCCGCTGCATGAGTCGGTCGACGAAGGACGCCGCGAAGACGAGCGCGTCGTTGGTGCGCATGCCGCGCAGGTCGCACGTGGTCTCGCTCGTGCGCACGTACACGCGCCCGCCGCCCGCCGGCGACGCCGACTTGGCTCCTCGCGCCCCTTTGCCGCTCGGCTTCGCGGCGACGGGCTCCTCGCGCGTGCTGCGCGCCGGCGCGAGCTCGCGCGCATCGACGACGAGCTTGAGCGCTCCGGCCATGACGCGCACCTGGCCGCCCGCGAGGACTTCGAGCACCTCGGCATCTGCGCGCAGGCGACCCACGTAAACGCGCGCGCCCTTCTGCAAGCGTGACGCATCGAAGCCCGTCGACGCCACGCGCATGCGCTCTTCCGGCAGCCGGTCGAGCGTGCCTCCGATGGCCACCTCGCGCGAGAGCCTCTCGAGCACCTGCTCGGCCTCGCGCTGGGCCTCGGGGCCCTTCTGCTTCGCGCGCTCGCGACCATGCCGCAGCTCTTCTTTCGCCGAACGCAGACGCTGACGGAACTCGTCGAGCTCCTTCTCGAGGGCGGCGCGATCACGGGCTTTCGCCTCGTCGATGGCACGGCGGAGCTCCTCGCGCTCCCGTTCGACGGCGGCGAGCTTCTCCTCGAGGGCGTCGCGCGCCATGTCGACGGCGGCGCGTTCGCGTTGCAGCTTCTCGACGAGCACTTCAAACGCGACTTCCTCCGTGCTGAGGAAGCGCTCGGCGCGCTCGATCACGAGGGCAGGCATGCCGTAGCGCCGCGCGACCGCAAGAGCGCTCGATCGACCCGGGATGCCGATCGCCACGCGGAAGGTCGGCGTCATCGTCGTGAAGTCGAAGCCGACCGAGGCGTTCGTGAAGCGCGGGTCACCGAGCGCGAGGGCCTTGAGGCCTTCGTAGTGCGTGGTCACGACGACGGCCGCGCCACGCAAACAGAGCGAGTCGAGGAGCCCCGCCGCGAGCGCCTCGCCCTCTTTCGGATCGGTGCCGCCGGCGACTTCGTCGAGGAGCACGAGCGTGCGATCGTCCGCGGCGTCGAGGATCGCGACGAGGTTCTTCACGTGCGCGCTGAACGTGGAGAGATCGTTCGCGAGGTTTTGCGCGTCGCCCACGTCCGTGAGCACGCGATCGAAGAGACCGACCTCGCTCTCCGGGTCCGCGGCGATCGGGAGCCCGGCGCGCACGAGCAAGAGCGCGAGGCCAAGGGTCTTGAGCGCCACGGTCTTGCCGCCGGCGTTCGGACCCGAGATCACGAGCGCGGCCCCGCTGCGAATGGAGAGGTCGCTCGGCACGACCGCACGTTGACGGAGGAGCAAGAGCGGGTGACGCGCTCGCTTCAGCTCGAGGCGTGCTTCGTCGACGACACGCGGAAACTCCAGCGAAAGATCGGCCGCGAGCCTTGCCACGGCTCCGCGCAGATCGGCCTCGGCGAGCGCGCGCACGGCCCCGACCACGCTCGGCAACACGTCCGCGAGGCGCTCGGTGAGCCCCGCGAGCACGGCCTGCACTTCGCCTTCGACCTCGCCCTCGAGCACCTTGAGGCGGTTGCCGAGGGGAACGACCGCACGCGGCTCCACGAAGAGCGTCGCGCCCGAAGAGCTCGAACCGTGCACGATTCCTTGGAAGCGTTCGTGCGCGTCCGAGCGAAGCGGCACGACGAAGCGGCCTTCACGCTCCGTGATGAACGCGTCTTGAACGATCGCGGCGTGCTTCGCGATCGCGTCCTGGAGCCGGTTCACGAGGCGCTCGCGCGAAGCCCGGTAGTCCCCGCGAAGCTGCGCGAGGCGCGGGCTCGCGCGGTCGCTCAGCGTGCCGTCCGCATCGAACGCGTCGGCGAGGCGCTCGGCGACGCGGTCGAGCGTGGGGTCGGTGCCGTAGGCCTGAAGGAGCGTGGGCGCGACCGCGGCGTGGGCCGCGAGAAAGCGGCGAAGGACGCGCGCGTCTTCGAGCAAACGGCCGAACGAACGGAGCTCCGAGGCGTCGAGCACGGAGCCGGCGCGCAGGCGTTCGAGGGCCGCCGCCATGTCGGGCACGTCGCCGAGCGGAAGCGGAGCGCCACGGCGAAGCAAGTCGCACGCTTCGCGGTGAAGGCTCTCGACACGCCCTCGCTCCCCCGCGGTCGCCGCGAAGCTCAGCTCGCGCGCGAGACGACCGCCACCCACGGAGGTGCACCGCTCGGCGAGCGCTTCGAGGAGCCGCGGCCACTCGAGGTCGTCGGCTGCGTCGAAAACGAGCGGGTGCGCGAAGGAGCGTTCGGACATCGCCGTGGGGCCTTAGCGTCTTTTTCCACGCAAAGGGCCTTCGTTGGCAGCTCATGCGCCGGCGCCGGCGCGCACGCTCAGGGAACGGGCCCGGTCTCTTTTTCGAGGTACCGAAAGATGGTCCGCGGGTCGACGCCGAGGTC
>CAIOHM010000198.1 GCA_903858055.1 uncultured delta proteobacterium | reverse complement strand
GGAACCGGCGACTACCCGCTTCGCTCGGTGGACCGTCTCGTCGCGCTCGGTCTCATGCGCCACGACAAGCCCCTCTTGAAGAGCGTGCTCCAGCGCGCCGAAACCCTTCGGATCGACGCGACCGACGACGAAGGCGCCTATGCGCGCGCGAAGGCGTACATCGAGCTCGGGGAGGCCGCGAAGGCGAGGGGCTTCCTCGCGAAAGCCGGCGCGACGAAGCCCGCGCAGGCAGGCTACTTCGAGGCGATGCTGGTGCTGCGCGAAGAGGCGGCGGCGCTCGGAGCGGAAGCCTCCCGACGCGAGGCGTTCCCTCGGGCGTTGGCGGCCTTCGAAGCGCTCGCGGCCATGGCGCCCGGTGGCGATCCGGACGCCGCGGTGGTGGTCCAGCTCGCGAAGCTCGCGTCGGCTCGCATTCGCTACGAGCGCCGTGAGTTCGTCCAAGCCGCTGAGATCTACCGGTCCATCGGCACGGCGAGCCCGCTGTTCGATCAGGCCGCCGCCGAGCTCGCGTGGTCGCTCGTCCAGCGCGGGGATTCGACCGGCGCGGAGCGTGCCCTCGAGCTCCTGGCGGAAGCACGACCTCGCAGCGCGGAGCTCGCGGAGGGCCAGCTCCTGCGCGCGGACCTCGCGCTCCGCAACGGCTCCTTCGGCAAGGCGCTCGAGCTCTACAAGAGCGTGCGTTCGGTGCTCGAGCCGCAGCGGGAAGCCGTCGACGCGTACCTCAAGGCGCGTCCGAACCCCGAAGACTTCTACGACCTCATCTCGCGTCGCGAGATGGAGATCGCGGGCTCGGGCGACAAGCTCCCCCCGATGGCGATCCGCATCGTCCGCGACGATCCGAACGGTCAGCGCGCCATCGACGTGGCCGCCGACCTCGGCCTCGTGCGCGGTCTCGTGGAGCAAGTCCAGCGCCGCGCGAAGCTCCTCGAGCGCGTGGCGTCCGACCCGAACCGCGCGGTGAACCTCGCCGAGTTCCGCGGTTCCACGCAAGAGCTGACCGCGATCTCCAACCAGGTCGCCCGCGGTCGCCTCGAGGTCGCGCAAGGCCTCGACGAGGCGAAGATCAGCGCGGCCTCCGACGAGCTCGAACAGATCCGCGCGCGGCGCCGGCTGCTCATGCCGCTCATCGAGCAGCTCCCGCTCACGGTCGATGCCCTCGCGGCCCGCGGCGACGTCGCCGACGACGGCTGGTCGCGCCTCGGCGACGCGCTCTTGCGCCTCGATCAGCAGTGCAGCGCGCTTCTCGAGCAGGTCGAGAAGATGCGTGACCTCGTGCGACGCGACGAAGAGCGCGGCGTGGAGCGCGACGCCCAGGCGCGTGCGCGGGTGCTCGCGAGCCTCGACGTGGAAGCGCAATCGCTCGCGTCGACACGCGACGCCGTGCGCGACACGAAGCGCATGGTCGAAGACATGCGCGCGCAATCGGGCGGTGAGGCGGGTCTCTTGGCCATGGAGAGCGAGGCCCGGCGCGAGTTCAACGCGCTCGTCGACCGCGAGGTCGAGCTGACGGGGGCATCGCTCTCGGCCGCGGCGTATGGGGCGCGCGTGCGGAGCACGGTCGACGACGCCAAGCGGGTCGACGCCACGATTGACCGGCTCGAGAGCGACCTTCGCGCGAAGGCGAGCGACCGGGCCGCGGCCGTTCAAGCCGAGGTGGCCAAGCGCCTCGAAGAGGTCACCCAGCTCACCGCCCGCCTCGACGACCTCGAGAAAGAGGCGCGTATCGCGTGCGGCGGGGCAGCGCGCGTCAACGTGCAAGTTGCACGCAAGCAGCTGCGCGATCTCCTCCTGAAGGCCGACGTCGGCGTGACGGCTCACGCGTGGGAAGTGCGCGAAGAGCAACAGCACCGCGTCAGCGCGATCCTCAGCGAAAAGGCGAAGCGCGAGCGCCTCGTCGACGAGGAGCTGCGTGACGCGCTCGAAGATGGCTCCGTGGCCGTGTTCAAGGAAATCACCCCCCCGGCCGCTCGCTGAGCGGGAACTCACTTAGGGCGAATCGAATGCGAACGACGGCACGAACGGGTGCGATGACCTCGGTCCTCATGGCCTTGTGGCTGGGAGGCATCGCTGTCGTTACCGACGCGGAAGCAGCACCGGCCAAGGGCACGACGCACAAAGCAGGCGCGGCGCACAAGAAGAAGACCCCGAAGACCGTCGAGGCCGCACCCGAGGCGATCCCTGCTGCCGCTCCTGCGAGCGACGAAGCTCCGAAGGACGAGCAAGCGAGCCCCGCGGCCGCAGCGGAGGCCCCCTCAGCGCCCGTGCCCGCCGCCCGCGCAAAGGGTTCCGTGAGCCGAGCGAGCGAGCTCACGTGCAACTACTCGAAGCCGCGCGAGGTCGCGTCGTCGTCCTCGGAGCTCGCAGCCGTTCTCAAGCGTCCGCCGCCTGCCCCCAAGCCCGAGCAGCTCGAGGCGCTCAAGACCCTCCGCACCGTCGCGAAGGAGTTCGACGCGACCGGTTCGCGCTTCCGCAGCACGATCGGCGAGATCGTCACGCAGCACTACCGTGACAAGCGTCGCGTCGCGACCTTCGGGCTCGAACGCGAACTCGCCGCGGAGCGTTCGGCCCTCTCCGAGGCGCGTGCTCAGGCGATCGCGTCGCTCGAGGCGTTCGTGAAGCGCTACGCGGACGACCCGGCCGACGACGACTCCACGCCGCTCGCGATGATGCGCCTCGCCGCGCTCCACGAGGAGCGCGCGCGCACGAGCGACGCCGAACTCGACGTGGCCCTCGCGCCCGCCGTTGCACTCTACAAGCAAATCGTCCGCGACTACCCGAAGTTCTCGCAGCTCGCGGGCGCGTACTACTACCTGGGTCACGCGCTCAGCGACTCGGGTCGCACCGAGGAGTCTCAGCAGGTGTGGCGCTCCCTCGTCTGCCACGACCTCTACCCGTACCCCACCGGTCCCGACCCCAAGCGCGCAGACCGCGACCTCGTCGGTCCTGTGCGCGGCGACAAGAGCGAAGACGAGTGGATCGCCTGGCGCCGCCGCTACGACGACGTGGGCCGCATGACCAAGAAGGGCGAGCGCCCCGCGGACACGTTCTACGAGGAGTCCTTCCCCGCGACGTGCAAGCCCGTCGTGCAGCCGGGTGTTCCCGCGCGCGAGTACAAGTACGTCGCCGAAATCTGGTGGCAGATCGGCAACTGGGAGTTCGACCAGCTCGACAAAGGCTCGGGCGTCGTCACCCGTGGCGCGGAGGCGGACCTCATCGGCATGCCGGGCGTCTGGTCCTACAACCGCGCCGCGAACGCGTACCGCAACGCGCGCAACTTCGCGTCGAACAAGGACGTCTACGGCGCGGTGCTCTACAAGCACGCGTGGACCCTCTTCAAGCAGCAGCGCTACGAGGCTTCGGTGCGCGCCTTCGTCGACCTCCTCCGCTTCACGGACGAGCGCGAAGCGCAGACCGGCGACCCGGGCAGCGACTTCCGCCAGGAGGCCTTCCAGTACATCGCGGGCTCGCTCGCGACGGCGGACTTCAAGGGGCCCGACGAGCGTGACCCGTTCATCCCGCGCCCGGACATCATCGACATCGAGACGAGCCCGTCGAAGATCGAGGCCGCGCTCCGCGCCTCGGTCGAGCGCCTCCGTGACCCGCAGCTCATCCCGCAAGATCGCCCGTGGACGCCCGAGGTCTACAAGGCGCTCGCGAGTGAGCTCCGTCAGATCAACCAATTCAATCTGGCCGTCTCGATCTACGAAGAGCTGATCGCGAAATTCCCGATGCACCCGGACGCGCCCCTCGTCCAGCAGGAGATCGCGAACACCTACGATCAGCAGCTGCTGACGATGAACCGCGGCACCGCCGAGTTCGACGCGATGCTCATCAAGGCGCTCGACGCGCGCACGAACCTCGCGAACTACGTTGGCCGCACCCCGTGGGTCGCCGCCAACAAGAACAACCCGCTCGCGCGCCGTCGTGCCGAGGAGCTCGTTCGCGCGGGCGTCCGCAACGCCGCCGTTGCCCACACGAACTATGCGCGTCAGGCGATGGCCGAGGCCGACAACTCAGGCGACGCGGCCCGCAAGAAGGCGCAGCTCATCGTCGCGCGCTCGGAGTTCGAACGTGCGGGCCTCGCGTGGGCCGGCTACCTCGCGCAAGACGAAGGTGCCCCGGACGCGTATGAGAGCCGCTTCTGGGTCGCCGACGCGCGCTTCAACCTCGTCGTCACGGCCTACAAGCTCTTCCAGGTCCCCGGCGGTGAGTTCCCCCTCCCGGCCGACGCCCTCTTCGACACGGCCCGCGAGGCTTGCATCGCCTCCCGCGACTCCTACGAGGACGACAAGTTCCTCGACGCGGCGAGCACCTACCTCGTCACGCTCGTCGACCTGCGCCGCGACGCCGAGTACGCCAAATACGAGAGCTCGCAGGGCCGCGACGGCTTCCCGCTTCGCTCGAGTCTCCCGACCACCGAAACGGTGCGCGAGGCCGACGGCGTGAAGCTCGTCTCGTTCAACGCGGACCCCATCCCGTGCCCGATCGTCGACTCGATCCGCGCGCGCGAGGAGTTCTCGATTCGCGTGCCCGACGCGCGCGACACCAAGCACCGCGGCGACGAGTTCGCCTTCTACGCGGGAGAGACCTTCTTCCTCTACGGCCAGTTCGAAGAGGCGCGCGCGCGGTTCGAGCCCATGTGGCAATCGCACTGCGGCAAGGACGACTTCGGTTTCAAGGCGTGGGTCAAGCTCATCACGATGAGCAACCTCGAGCACGACCTCGACGCCTCCGAGGCGCTCGCGAAGGCCGAAAAAGAGCGCTCCTGCGCCATGAACCCCGAGCAGATCGCGCAGCGCGACCTCATCGTCAACCCGACGCTCCAAGAGGCTTCCTTCGAGCGTGCGCGCGCGAAGTTCAAGGCCGCCGAGGCCGCGACCGAGTCCGCCGAGAAGCTCAAGTTCTACCGCGAAGCCGCGGCGCTCTACGAGATCGCCCTCCAAGCCGCACCCGAGCGTGACGAAGCGCCGGAGGCCGCCATGAACGCGGCGTACGCGTACAAGCAGGTCGGCGAGTTCGCGCGCGCCATCTCGAGCTACGAGCGCTTCATCGCAGCCTACGGCAACGACGCGAAGCTCACGGTGCTCCAGAAGGGCGACCCGAAGGCGAAGACCGCCGCGGACCCCAAGAAGTACGGCGAGCGCATGAAGTTCCTCGGCGACGCCTACGACGCGTTGTCGACCTCGTACTTCGGGTTCTTCAACTTCCAGCGTGCGGCCGAGACCCTCGAGAGCATCGCGAAGAACCTCCGCTTCGACGAAGCGAAGCGCCGCGGCGCTGCGCTCAACGCCGTGCGCCTCTACGGCTCGCTCGGCCAGCGCGCGAAGGGCGAGGAGATGCGCAAGCTCCTCACGAACCTCCACCCGACCGCCGAAGACGTCGCCGCCTCCGAGTACCTACTCGCGAGCCTCGAGTTCAACCGCTGGGATCCGACGCTCCCCGACACGGGCTCGAACCGCGAAGCGCGCGTGGCTGCCGAGCGCGATCTCACCGCGTATTTCATGGCGAAGCAGAAGTCGCCGGTATCGTCGGAGTACGCGCTCGAGTCCGCGTACCGCATCGCGAAGATGAAGCGCGAGACGGGCGACGCGACCTTCCGCCGTTGGTACGAGCTCACGATCAACGCGTGGAAGCTCTTCCGCGCGCACAACGCCGACAAGGCGAGCAAGGCGCCGTTCGTCGACTACGCCGCCGAGGGTGAATACTTCTTCCTCGACGAAGAGCTCGCGAAGACCTTCGACTACGAGGCCGGCCACCACCACTACAAGGGCTCCTCGGAAGACGTGAAGAAGGTCTTCGAGAAGGAGATCAAGGAAGCTGCAAAATACAGCGACCGCATCTCGAAGCTCATCGAGACTTACACGTCGCCGCAGTGGGTGCCCGCGTTCTACGCGCGCCGCGGCTCGATTTTCGACGGTCTGCGCACGGGCCTCTACAACGCCGTGCCGCCGAACGTGAAGCTCCTCTCGCCGAAGATCGAGAAGCTCATCAAGCAGCTCGAAGACAGCGGCCGTGACGACCTCCAAGAGAAGGCCGATGAAGTTCGCTCGCAGGTGAAGGAAGCCTGGCGCACCTGGAAGGAGCAGAACCTCACCGAGTCCGACGAAGGCGCGATCGCGGACTACCTCCGCGCCGTCTCGTTCGCCAAAATGTTCGGCGTGCGCAACGCCGGCGTTCAGAAGGCCATCGCGCGCCTCGCGTACCTCGCCGTCGTCATCCCGGACTCTGCGAAGCTCAAGGCTTACGTCGAGAAGGTCAACGACCCGACCGACCCCGACAAGAAGCGCACGTTCGTCTACGAAGAGGGCATGTTCCAGCGCGCCCGCTCCGGTCTCTTTGCCCTCCCGCCGGCCACCGGTCGCGACGAGGCCCGCCCTGGGAGCTCGAACTGATGCTTCGCTCGATCACCGTTCTCCGCTCGCTCGGCGCCGCGCTTGCGCTCGCGTCGCTCGTGGGGTGCGGCCAAACGCCGGCTCCTGCGACCCCCGCGAACGTTCCTTCACCCGCTGCTGCGCCCGCAGGAGCGAGCGCGTCGTCCGCAACTGCGAAGCCCGCTGCAGCGCAACCTTCGAAGCAAGAAGAAGCCGCGAAGCCCGTCGTCGTCGCGAACGAGAAGAAGGTCGCGCTCACGGGCGCGGCGCGCGCCTCGTACGAAGGCGCGAACGCGGCGTTCATGGAAGGTCGCCTCGTCGACGCGAAGGCGGCGTTCGAGAAGGCCTCGCGTGAGGCGTCGAACAGCGCGGCACCGCTCGTCGGCATCGGCGCTATCCTCGAACGTCAGGGGGACGTCCCCGCGGCCGTGGACGTGTACCGGCGCGCCGTCGCGATCGAGCCGGACAACCCGGAATCCGCGCGTGCGTTGGCGTTCGGACTCGTGGCGGCCGGTCAAGCCTCGGAAGCGGTCTCGTTTGCACGCGCGCGGGCCGAGAAGTACGCGAGGTCGGCCGCCGCGACGCTTTACTCGGAGGCCGCCTCCGCGAGCGGAGACAGCGCCACGGCGCAAGCGGAAGCGCAGCGGGCCCTCGCGCTCGACTCTTCCTACGTGCCCGCCATGGTGGCCGTCGCGCGCGATCACTACCGCGCGGGCCGCGTCTCGATGACCGCCTACGCCCTCAAGGCGCTGCTCGACGGCATCGACGAGGCGACGCCTGCACGCGCGAAAGACTGCGCAGAGGCACTCCTGCTGCGCGCCGTGATTGATCGTCGGACTCCCGGTCGGCGCACGGCGGCGCTCGACGCGTTTTCGAAGGTCTATGCGCTTCGCCCCGATCTGACCGAGGCGGCGCTGGCGCTCGGCGTCATGAAGCTCGAGGCCGGCAACGCCGAAGAGGCGATCGTCCCGCTCGAGACCGCTGCACGGTTCGCGCCGAAGAACGCCTTCGTGATGACCGCCCTCGGCGACGCGTATCGCCTCGCGGCGCGCTACGCAGAAGCGAAGACCACGCTCGAGAAGGCCGTCGCGCTCGACGCTTCGCTCGCGGCTCCCCACTACAACCTCGCGCTCCTCTTCCTGTATGCGGGCGACAAGGCGGGGCTCGGCAACGAGGAGCGCTACGCGTCGGCGCAGCGTGAAATGGAAGCGTACGTGGGCATCCGCGGGCCCAAGGCTCCGCCTGGTGTCGACGACGACGCCGACTCTCTCCTCGCCACGGCGAAGCAAAAGCTCGCGGAGGTCACGTCCAAATGATCCGCATGCACCACGCGCTCGCGGCGCTGTTTGCAGTCTGCATGTTCGCCCATCCGTCCTTCGCGCAGTCGAAGGGCAAGGGCGGCGGCGGCGTCATCGTCGTGCGCGAAACGACCGTCGTCGGCCGCGTGCAGAAGCCCGTCGCCGCGCAAGAAATCGGCAAGCTCCCCACGCGGCTTCAGTCGAGCGAACCGAAGAAGAGCTTCCTCGACCGCATCGAGGGTGCCACGGGCTCCGCCCCCTTCTGATGCTCGTCTTGCTCGTGCTCGGCGCGGTGCTGTTTGGCGCCCTGGGCGTTGCGTGGCGCATCGCGAGCGACGGGTTTCGTCACCTCGACCTCGATCCCGGTGTGCTCGTAACGGGCAGCCCAGCTCGCCTCGAGGCGGCCCTCGCAGGTTCGCGGGCGTTTGCCTACGAGCCTCTCCTCGAAGCGGCTCGCGCACACTCGTCGCGAGCGCGGGATCTCTGGCTCGGCGAGGCCGACGGCACCCTCCATCACCTCCTGCGCATCCCGGTGGGCGAGCTGCGGGCGTGCGCGCGCATCGCCACCTCGGCCAGCTTCTGCGGAGCGGCATGGTGCGTCCGGTTGGGGATCGCCGGCGAAGCGGGTGAGCGGTCCTTCGACCTCGAGGGCCCCCTCGGGCAAGGCCTCGCGTGCATCCTCCTGGGCTTCGCCGCGACCGGCGCGCTCTCGGCCATACATCGTGCGACGATTCGTGCGCTCGGCGACGACCGCACCCAATACGCGCGCCTGCTGGAGCGCCTGGAGCCGAAGAAAACACGAGCGTCCGATCCGAATCTCGCGCTCGACGGCTCACTTGATGTAGACTCGACAGCCTAACGTACGTCGGATATTTGGAGGAATACGCGCATGTCGCAGCCTTCCGCGGGAGGACAGAGCTCGGGTCGCACCGGTCAGATGACCGCCGTCATGCGGGCCATCCAGACTCAAAACGGCCCGAAAGTGCTTCGCATTGGCATCGTCGCCAAGGGCGGGCGCGTCATCGAGGAGCGCATCATCAAGCAGCGCGGCCCGGTAACCGTCGGCACGAGCGAGAAGGCGACCTTCACGATCGGCTCGGAGCTGCTCCCGGAGCGCTTCACGCTGTTCGAGCTCGCGGGCACCGAGTACGCGTTGAACTTCATCGACGGAATGTCCGGGCGCCTCGCGCTCCCGACGGGCATCTCGGACCTCGCGGCGCTCCGTGGCACGGCGAAGAAGAACGGGAACGTCTACCAGGTTCGCCTGAGCGAAGACACGCGCGGTCGCGTCGTCGTCGGCGAGACCACGATTCTCTTCCAGTTCGTCACGCCCCCTCCTCCGCAGCCGAAGCCGCAAATTCCGCTCTCGATCCAGGGCGGCATCGCGAACACGATCGACTGGAACCTCGCGATCATCGCGGCGTTCTCGTTCCTGCTCCACTTTGGCTTCATCGGTGCAATGTACACCGATTGGTTCGACCCCGTTCACGACGAAGACGAGGCCTTCCAGGGGCTCCTCGAGGCGGTGAAGAACATCCCTCAGCCGCAGGTCGAGCAAAAGGAAGAGAAGACCGAAGAGGACAAGAGCAAGAAAGAGGAGAAGAAGCAGGCGGAGCCCTCCAAGGCCGCAGCTCCCTCCAGCGCGGCTCCCAAGACCCCCGGCGGCGCAGGCAAGTCCAAGGTCAGCGACAAGGCGGCGGCGGCCCTCTCGGCGCAAGCGGACGCCCTCATGACCGCGACGCTCGCGGCCCTCGGCGGCTCGGGACCGACGGTCGCGGGCGCCCTCAAGGCCGGTGAAGTCCCGGGCGGCGACGTCTCGAAGCTTGCAGCCTCGAGCGCAGGCGCTCAGGCGGGTGCGGGTGGTGACCTCAAGCTTGGCACCGGCGGCGGCGGCCCCGTACGTCCGGGTGGTGGCGGCGGTGGCCTCGCGGGCATCGGCGGCGGCACCGGCGGTTCGGGCACGGGCGGCAGCGCTGGCGCCGTGGCGGTGGCGGGCCCGAAGGGTGACATTCAAATTGGCAAGGCCACGTCGACGGTTCAAATCGACAACCTCGAGGCGACCGTCAACAAGCTGAAGCCTGGCTACCGCCAGTGCTACAACAAGGGTCTCGAGCAAGACCCGGCCATGAGCGGTCGCGCCGTTTTCGTGGCGAACGTTGGGCCGAACGGCGAAGTTACGAGCGTGGAGGTCCGCGAAAACTCGGGTCTCAACGACTTTGTGCTCGATTGCATCAAGAAGAAAATCCGCAACGCGGAGTTTGCGCCTCCGGGCGGCGGTGGCGCTCCGGTGCAACTGCCCGTGAACTTTATCAAGCAGTAAGCAAGCGACGATTGACGAGCTATCGAAGACCTACGATACTGCTCGACGGAGGCTACCTATGCGTTCCCGTACCTTGATCCTTGTCACCGCGCTCGCCGCTGCCACGGCGGGCACTGCCCTTGCTCAGAGCGAATCGGCGCCCGCGGCGTCCGGTCCCGTCGAGGGTGGAGCCGAACTCGTCGCGAAGGCGGACGCCGTCGTCGAACGCTTGCAGAGTGCAGTGAGCACGATCCAGCGTCAGCTCGACGTTGCACGGTCCGAGCGCAACGTCGTCAAGGTCCTCTTCCTGAGCGAGAAGCTGTCGCAAGCGAACGCATCGCTGCGTTCCGCGGTCGAGCGGCGCGCGTCGGTGAAGGCCGCCGTGGAGCGCGGTGACGCCGCCTCGGCGAAGCAGGACAGCGAAGTGCTTGCCATCATCGGCGAGCGTGGCGACGAGTACCTCAATGCCACGAGCCAGGCCGTGGGCGAGGGCACGCGCATGCAGGACGAGGCCACGGTCAACGTGACCACGGACCCGGGCACGCCGAGCGCCACGCAGACCTCCGAGTATCCGGCGGTCGATCCACTCACCGGCGCCGCCGACTCGAACGGCCGTCAGTCGTCGAGCCAAATGGGCGGCGGAGCGAGCAGCGGAAGCGCGAACGACGCGCCGATCGCGAACCAAAACACGCTCCCGGACCAGCCGGCGATACCGGTTTCGACCTCGGCTCGCTGAGTCAATCGGAGTTTGGGGGACCCTTTGTCGAGAGAGATGATGATTCGTCGAACGCTTGGTGTGGCGACCGTGCTCGCCCTGCTCGTGCCGGGGAGCGCGTCTGCGCAGGTTTGGTTGAAGGACCGCGCGGCCACCGAAGGCCCTGGCGTGAAGGCTGGCAACCTCGAGGTCCACCCGGGCGTCGGCACGGAGCTCGGCTACGACTCCAACTGGTTCCTCCGCTCCGACTCGTCGGACCGACTCGCTCTGAATGGCGCGGGCAACGGGCTTCCGGTGGTGGGCCTCCCGGTGCTTCGCGTCACCCCTTCGATCTCCGTCGGTTCGCTCTCGGGCGACCGTATGGGCGGGGCCGCGGGCGACCCGCAAAAGGTCACGTTCCGCGTGGCGGGTGCGGCCACGTACCGCGAGTACCTCTCGAGCGAGTGGAGCAACCAGCGCAACCTCGGCGGTAACCTCTCGCTCGACGTGCAGATTGCACCGAAGCAGCCGTTTGGTGCGAACCTCGGCGCAGGTCTCGTGCGCACGGTGAACCCGACCGCGAGCGGCGACCCGAACCTCATGTTCGCCCGCAACGACGCGCTCGCGAACGGCGAGCTCGTTTACAGCCCGGGCGGCGGCACGCTCGAGTTCCGCGGCGGCTACCGCGGTCGCTTCACGAGCTTCGACAACAACGAGTCCCTCGGGCAGACCGAGCACACGGCCACGGCGCGCGCGCGCTGGCTTTTCCGCCCCCGCAACGCGCTGTTCCTCGACGGCGCGTACGGCTCGATGGCCTACAACAAGAATACCAGCGACACGCGTGACCTCGCGCCGCTGCGCATCAAGGTTGGCACCTCGGGGCTCCTCACCCCGCGCATCGGCGTTCTTCTCGCCGCGGGCTACGGCGACGCGGGTGTGCAGAGCGCTGCGAGCGACCTTGGCTCGAACTTCGCGGGCGTCATCGCGCAAGGCGAAGTGCGGTACTTCTTCGATGCGGCGGCGCTGCCGGACGCAGGTAACGCGGACTCGGCGTCGTCGAACGCGGTGGCCGTGGGTTTCCTCCGAGACTTCCAGCCCAGCATGCTCGGCAGCGTGTTCACCCTGAACCGCGGCTACGCCCGCGCGACCTACCTCTGGCAGGGCAAGGTCTACGCGTCGTTCGAAGGCGGCGCGAGCAGCATCGACTTCAACACGCTGCAGTTCACGGGCGGCAACTCCGCGGGCCAGAAGCGCGCGAACGCGTTCAGCAACTTCCGCCCGGACGTGACCGTGTTCGGCGAGTACCGCCTCTCGAGCGCGCTCGGCGTCAACGCGACGCTCAAGTACATGTCGAACAGCAGCGACGAGAAGCTCCTGCAAGACACCACGAGCGGCAGCTACGTCGACCTGAACTGGTCGCGCGTGGAAGCCTTCGCCGGCGTCCGCTACGCGCTCTGATTCACTCCCCATGACGCTTCGACGCTGGGCTTCGGTGCTCGCGCTCGGTCTGTCTCTCGCAGGCTGCACCAAGCACAACGCGTCGCGCGTCTCGGTGCTGCCTCCGCCCGAGACCAGCACGACGCTCGGGCCCGGGGACGTCTTTGCGGTCGCGGTGCTTGGCGAGAAGGACCTCCCGCTCGAGTACCGCGTGCAGCCCGACGGCACCGTCGACTTCCCGTACGTGAAGCGTGTCAAGGTCTCGGGCCTCGAGCCGCAGGAGGTCGTGGATCTCCTCCGCAAGCGTCTCGTTGAAGAGCGCATCTACAGCGATCCTCAGCTGTCGCTTCTCATCAAGCAGTACAACTCCAAGAAGGTGAACGTGCTCGGTCAGGTGGCCAAGCCCGGAACGCTCTCCTGGAGCGATGGCATGCGCCTCGTCGAGGCGATCTCGCAGGCGGGCGGCTTCACCGCCATCGCCGATCGCGACAACGTCGTGCTCATGCGGACGGACCGCGTGGGCAGGGTGGTCACGGTCAGCCTGAGCGTGGACGAGATCACCGAGGGACGCGAGCCCAACCCCATGCTCCAAGCCGGCGACACCGTGCGCGTCGACCAACGCGCGTTTTGACGAAGAGCGCCGAAGCCCGAGAAACACGGGTATTCGGGAAAAATTGCGCACTGCGTTAATTGATCGTTGCGGGGCGCGGTTCGCGAGGTCATCATCGCGCGCATGGGTCAGCTGTTTCACTTTCCGTCGTCGGCTTTCTCCGCCCGCGTGCGCATCGCGCTCGCCCTGAAGAGCGTCCCGGTCGAGCTCGTCGACTGCCGTGCGGATTCGAGTCGTCTCGCGCATGCGCAGCAAATCGCCGCGACCGCCACGATGCCCGTGTACGTCGCGGGCGACGGGCAGGTCCTCGTCGACTCGCTCTCCATCGTGCGGTGGCTTGATCTTTCCTTTCCCACCCCGCGCCTCTTTCCGGCCGGCCCCTCCGAGCTCTCGACGACCCTTCGCGTGTGCGATTACGTCGATGTCGCCTTGAACATCTTGGTGGACCTTGGGACGCGCGCGTGGGCGCTTCGCGGCGCGCCGGAGTGGAGCGCGTACGTCGAGGAGCGCCTCGGTCGCGCCGAACGCACGCTCGACGCGCTCGCACGCGAACTTCAGGGGCTCGACCGGCCCACCGTGGGCCCCGACGGCATCAACGCGGCGGACATTTGGCTCGCCACACTCGTCCGCTGGTTCGAGGGGCTTCCGGCGCGCGCGGAGGTCTCGGCACCCGCGAGGCAGATCCTCTCGCTGAACGCGCGCATGCCCGCGGAGCTCGTCGCGTTCGCCGCGCCCATCAACGCGCACCCAATCGTGAAGCGCGCCGGCTTCGGCTGAGGTCCCGAGCGCATCCCCAAACACGAACGGCGCCGCCTCTCTCGAGTCGCGGCGCCGTCGTCATCGCGAGAGGGCGTGCGTTCACTTCATCGTGACGTAGCCCGTGACGCGCTCGCCCGGCACGAGGGGCTTCGTCTCTTCGAGCTGGAACACGACCTCGAGGATCTTCGTGTCGATGCGCTCGTTCGGGTCGTCCGTGCGCACGTTCTTGCGCCCCATGCGCCGCGCGACCTCCACCACCTTGCCCTTGAAGACACGATCGCGGAAGGCTTCGGTCGTCGCGAACGCCTCGGCGCCGAGAGCCACGCGGCCAATGTCGCGCTCGTCGATGTCGACGCGCACGCGGAGCACGGACGTGTCGCCGAGCACGAGCAGCGGGTCACCCTGCACGTTGTAGTATTCGCCCACGCGGGCCTTCACCTGGAGGATCTCGCCGGCCTGTGGCGCGGCGATCGTGAGCTTGTCGAGCTGCGCTTGGCTTTGGTCACGTCGCGCCTTCGAGAGCTCGAGGCGGGCCTTCGCAGCGAGGACGTCTTCGGCGCGCGAGCCTGCGAGTGCTGCACGGCGCCGTGCATCGGACGCACGCGCGAGGCCTTCGTCGCTCGCTGCATTTTGTCGTGCGCGGTCGAGCTCGTCGACGGAGACGCCGCCCGCTTTCGCGAGCGCCTCGAGGCGTTGAAGCGTCGACTTCGAGAGGTCCGCGCGCGCGCGGCTCGAATTGGCCTCGTCGATGACCGCGTCGACGTCTTCGCGCCGCAAGCCGTGGCTCACGCGATCGTAGTCCGCTTGCGCCCCTTGCACTTCCGCCTCCGCCGCGCGCAGGGCTGCCCGCTCCACGGTGGCTTCGAGCTCGACGAGCGGCGCGCCGGCGACCACCGATTCGCCTTCCTTCACGAGGATGCGTGCGATGCGCCCCGGTACGGCACCCGCAACGCGGATCTCGCGGCCGTTCGGTTCGACGACGCCGTTCCCCGCGACGTGGTTTCCCGCAGGAATCGCGGCTCCGCGCTCGTCCTTTCCTCCCGCCATGGGGAGGGCGTCGCGCTTGGCCTTCTCGGCGTCGGCGGCGCGGGCGATGTTCGGCGGACCGTCGGCCACGCCGCGAAGGATGACACCGAAGAGGGCGAGGGCTCCGAAGACGAGGCCCACGTGGACGGGGCGAAGGCGGCGCATGCTCATGGGTGGGTCTCTTTCTTGTCGTCGAGGATCACGCCGTCCTCGATGTGAACGATGCGATCGGCGAAGTGGTAGATGCGGTTGTCGTGCGTCACGGTCACGACGGTGTGGCCGCGCTTCTTGGCGAGGTTGTGGAGCACCTCGGTGACGAGCTGTCCGGTTTGAGCGTCGAGGCTCGCCGTCGGCTCGTCGGCGAGGACGATCGGGGGATTACCTGCGATGCAGCGAGCGATCGACACGCGCTGGCGCTGGCCGCCGCTGAGGTCGGCCGGAAGGCTGCCGACCTTGTCGCCGAGCTCGACGAGGGAGAGGAGTCGCGCGGCCTCTTTTTGCGCGTCGACGTGGTTCCACCCGCGGAGCGCGAGCATGAGGGCGACGTTCTCCTGCGCCGTCATCGACGCGATGAGGTTGTGGCCCTGAAAGATGAACCCGATGTAAGCGAGGCGCAGCTTGGGGAGCTCGGCCTCGGTCGCGCTCGTGATCATCTCGTCGAGGACACGCACCTGGCCGCTCGTGGCCGAGAGGACGCAGCCGAGGATCGACACGAGTGTCGTTTTCCCGCTGCCGCTCGGGCCCGAGAGGATCACGAACTCACCTTCGTGTGCGTGGAAGTCGACGCCACGCAGCGCACGGAACTTCGTGCTGCCGTCGCCGTACTCCTTGATGACGCCGCGGGCGTCGATCACGCGCTTCGTGGAGGCGCTCATCGGAACACCATGCCCGGCTCGACCTTGCGGAGGCGAAGGATGGCGAGCGATGAGGCGGCGACGCACATGAGAATCATGACGACCGTCGTGCCGAGGAGCATTTGTGGCGGGAGCTGCACCGCCAGCTTCGGAGACCGAATCGCCGCGGCGATGCGGGTGATCGCGGCGAGGCCGAGGAGCGAGCCCATGAGCGCGAAGGTGATCGACTGCGTGACGACGATCTTCGCGAGATCGCCGTTCGTCGCGCCGATGGCCTTGAGGGTGCCGAACTCGCGGATGTTGTCGACGACCGCCGAGAACATCGAGAGCGAGACGATCACGAAGCCGACGATGAGCGCGAAGACCGTCGAGGTCCCGAACGTGATGCCGATGGGCGAGCGTCGAAGGAGGAACGAGATGATCATGCCGCGAAACTCTTCGCGTCCGACGACCTTGAGCTCGGGGGCGCGGGACATGATCGCCTTCTTCACGGCCTCGGGATCGGCGCCTGGCTCGAGGCCGAGCAACACGAAGTGCGTCTGATCTTGGTCGACGCGGAGCATGCGCCGCGCGAGCTCGTACTCGGCGAACGCGAAGGAGGGGCCGAAGGGGAGGAGTCCCCAGGTGATGCCCCCGACTTGCACCTTCGTCCCGTTGACCTCACGCACGCTCCCGAGGTTGAGCCCGCCGAGGCGCTCGCGCTCCGAGTCTTCGAAGATCATCGTGTTCGGGCGCATGAGCGATTCGCGCGAACCCGCGACGACGTTCCACGGGCCGCCCGCAAACCGCGGCGCGGAGGTTCCGACGAATTGAATCGGCTCGGTGCCGCCTGCGGGGAGCTGAATCGCCGCGCCCGCGTAGAGCAGCGGCTCGGCCCAGGCCACCCCCCGAGTCGCGCGTGCCGTGTAGAGCGCCGAGATGCCCATGGGCTTCGTGGCCTGCAGCGTGAGCGTCGAGGGGGAGACGATCCAGAGGTCGGCCCCCGAGTAGTCCACGAACATCGTGTTCTTCTTGATGAGGCCCATGAAGGTCCCAGCCTGCTGGTTCGAGAGAACCACGGCGAAGACCACGCCGATGAGCGTGCCGAGCATCTTCAGCTTGTTGTGGAACATCATGCGCCAAGCGATGGTGATCATCGTGCGCCAACGGATGGCCGCAGGCGCGAAGGCCTTTTTGGGGGCCGTGAACGCGAGGTCGCTCATGGGGTCTCCTTCGTCATGCGCGCCGCCGCGAGGGACTCGCCCGACGCCGAGCGGAGCAAGTGCCGCGCATAGGCGAGATCGGCGTCCGCTTGGATGCGGCCGACCTCCGAGTCGAAGGCGTCGCGGTCCGCTTGCACGACCTCGAGCTGCGTCGCGCGGCCTTGCGCGTAGCGCTCGTGCCCGAGGCGCGCGGCCTCTTTCGTGGCTTCGACCTGCACTCGCGCAGCGCGGGCCTTCACGATGCCGGCCTCGACCTGCGCCCACGCCTGCACGACGAGATCACGCGCGGCGCGCTCCACGCGCTCGCGACGAACGGCGGCCACGGCCTCGGCAGCCTCGAGGGACTG
This sequence comes from uncultured delta proteobacterium, assembly GCA_903858055.1. Taxonomy (GTDB): domain Bacteria; phylum Myxococcota_A; class Polyangia; order Polyangiales; family Polyangiaceae; genus CAIQDA01. Next base: position 5,216 of record CAIOHM010000198.1, on the reverse strand, counting down.
CACGCCCGACCACGCGCCGAGCTCGAGGTGCCACGTCGCCGTGACGCTCGCGGCGTAGACCTGGCTCTGCCCCGCGAAGCCTGTCGCGTTCGTGAGGCGCTCGGTGAAGTTGGCGGCGACGCTCGGCGTGAGCGCACCCCATGCGGCGGTCACGTTTGCACGCGCGGCGTCGACCTCCCGTTCCGCGGCAGTAACGCCCGGCGTGTGCGGCGCGCGGGCCTCGAAGGAGGCGACGGGGCCTTCCGGACGCAGGTCGTCGAAGACCGCCGGAGCTCCGGCCTCCGGTGTCACGCCCGAGAGCGTCTCGAGCGTGCGCCTCGTGACGATGACCGTGTAGTGCGCGTCGGCGATGGCCTGCCGTGCGTGCTCGACCTCGGCGGCGGCGCGGCGCACGTCGAGATCGGTCGCGAGGCCGACCTGCTGACGCTGCGCGACGAGCTCGTGATTCTCGAGCGCGCACTTGAGCGAGCCGTCGGCGGCCTTCGTGAGCGCATCGGCGGCGATGACGGTGAAGTACGCGCGCGCGACTTGCTTGTCGAGGTCGAGGCCGGTCTGGGCCGCGCGGCGGTCGCTTGCGCGCTCCGCATGCTTCGCCGCGGAGACGAGGCTCCAGCGCGCGAGATCGACGAGCGGCACGTCGAGGATCGCGAAGGCGTCGAGCTGGTCCTCCGGGAGGATTGTGATCGTTCGGCCCGGAGCGCCGGTCGCGGGGTTCGCGGGCACGATCGACGACGCCGGGTATTGGTTGCGCGTGTAGGATGCACGCAACGTGGCCGAGGGCAGGAGCGCCTGCCATGCGCGGGCGGCGTCTTCACGCTTCATGCGCGAGGTGGCCGAGGCCTCGCGTGCGTCGAACGAGCTCGTGCGCGCGCGGTCGATGAAGTGCTCGAGGGGCTGGAGTGCGGACGCGCTCGGAGCGAGCGTGAGCGCGGAGACGAGGCCAAAGAGGGCGTGGCGCATCGGGTTCTCGGAGTTCGGGTCAGGGGCTTTCGATGCCGCGGAGGATCACGCGCACGTGACCGCGGACGAAGGTTTCGGTGGCGATGGGCATGAAGTCTTGGCTGCGGTGCAGGAGGTCCATGACCACGAAGTGCATGAGGGGCCCGACGAAGGTGCGGGCGTAGATTTCGGGGTCTCCGTCGCGCAGGCGCCCGAGTTTCATCTCGGCTTCGAAGTACGCTGCGAGCGCCTTGAGCGCACGAATGGGGGGCGGCATCGTGCCGTGCCAGACGGGGAGATCGCCCTCGCCGTTGTTCGCGTGCGCCATCAGAACGCACGGCATCAAGGTGCGTGCAAACTGCAACATCTCGAGCGCGAGCTCCTCGAGCTCCTCGGCCAGCGGTCCGCGACCCACGCGCGCGGGGAGCGAGGCGATCCACGCGGGCGCCTCACCCACGTGCTCGACGGCCGCGCGAAAGAGCTCGGCCTTCGTCTTGAAGCGTTTGAAAAGCGCGCCCTCACTTATGCCAGCGCGCTGGGCGACCTCCGCGGTGGTCGCGCGCATGCCGCGATCCTTGAAAACATCGCGTGCGATGTCCAAGAGTGCGCTTCGCTCGATGACCTCGGGGCGTCCCATTGATGAGTGAGCGCTCACCTACGAGGAAACGGGGCGGAGGTCAAGGTTGCGACGAACGTTTATTTCCCGGAAACACTCCCGCCATCGACGCACCGCACCATAGCGCGTGAAGGAGGTCTGCATGACCAAGTCTGTGATGCGCAAGTCCCTGATGGTCCTCACCGTAGCGGCGGGTTCGTTCGCGGCCGAGGGCTTGGCCCTCGCCGATGACGCGGCTCCGGCGAGCCCCGAGGTGAAGGTCGGCGGTTGGATCGAGACCTATTACAGCTTCAACACGAACCGCCCGGCGAACGGCATCAACTCGGTTCGTGCGTTCGACATTCACGACGGCTTCAACCTCCAGAACGCCGCCCTCGACGTCGACGTCAAGAAGGGCGCGGACACCATCAAGGTGACCTTCCAGTCGGGCAACCTCGGCGTGAACACCTACGACCCGCTCGAGCCGACGGCCGTCGGGACCGCTTACACCGCGTCGACCGGTGCCAACGCGCTCCGCTACCTCCAGCAGGCCTACGCCTCGCACGCGTTCGACAACGGTCTCACGGTGACGGCGGGTCTCTTCGCGACGCCGGTCGGCTACGAGACCTACAACGTGAAGGACAACTGGAACTGGACGCGCGCGAGCACGTTCTACTTCCTCACGTATTACCACGTCGGTGCGAAGGCTGCGTACGCGCTCTCGAAGGAGTGGACCGCGAGCGCCTACCTCATGAACGGCTGGAACAACGGCTTCGAGACCAACGCCACCCCGAGCGGCGCGCTGCAGCTCGGCTTCGACAACGGCTCGGGAACGACCGCCTCCGTCGTCTACCTCGTTGGCAACGAGCGCAAGCGCACCGAGTCCGAAGACTTCGGCAAGCCGCTCCGCCACTTGGTGGACGCGTGGGTGACGACGCCGATCGGCGAGAACTTCGCGGTCGGTCTCCACGCCGACACGGGTATGGAGAGCAACAAGAAGGGCGACTACTCGTGGCTCGCGACGGCCGCCTACGCGCGCGCGAAGGTCGCGCCCTGGGCGTACGTGGCGGCGCGCGGCGACTACTTCAAGGAGTCCGCCGGGGACCCCACAGCCCCGATGTTCTTCCTTTCGGCGAACGGCGCGAAGGCTATTGGCTCGGGCACGCTCACGCTCGACGTGCGTCCGACCGAGTCGACGAGCTTCCGCCTCGAAGCGCGCCACGACGTGTCGGACGGCGACGTGTTCTTCAAGAAGACCCCGCCGAAGGACGCGACGACGGGCAGCGACGTGTTCAACGCCGACTCGCAGACGACGATCCTCCTCGGTATGAACACCGCGTTCTGAGGGCGAGCGCTTGAAACGAAAGACCCCCGCGTCACGAGCGTGATGCGGGGGTTTCTTCATGGTTCGCGCGCTGTGCGCCGAAGCTCACTTCGCGGGGACGGTGACGCGGTTCAGGACGAAGAGGCGGTTCGCGACGCCGGGCGTGAGGACCTTGCCGCTCGCGTCGGTGAAGTCGTACTGGTTGCCGATGTCGATGCGCATGTCGCCGTCGACGTACACGGTCTCGAGCGACCCCTTGATGCCGATGGGGCCGTTCGGCGCCTTGCCGCCGCCGGGGATGCTGATGACGCTCGTGCGTCCCTGCTCGATGTCCGTCGCGAGCTTCACGAGGTCTTGCCCCTTCGCGAGGCGGCCGAAGCGGAAGCCCGTGCGCGTGAATTCGAGCTCGATCTTGGTCCCGTTCGGAACGAACTTCCCGCGCAGCGCGCCGGTCGTGCCGATGAAGCCGATGAGGTTGTCGTCGCCGAGGTTCCAGTAGTACCCGGTGTCGGAGACCACCTGGTAGATCTGCTTGTAGTCCATCTGGCGGAACCACATCATCGGGTAGGGCTGGTCCGTCCAGATCTCGCGCCAGGCGCCCTTCACGAGCTTGATCTTCTCGCTCGCGGGCTTGCGGCCGAAGTGGGTCGCGAGCTTCTGTACGAGCGGGTCGAGCTGCGCGCGCACCTGCGGGAGGTTGTCGAGGCGCTCGATGTTCGGGAGCGCGATCGCGCGGATTTGAGCCTTGGTCGCCGCGACCTCGGCGGCCGTGAGCGAGCCTTCGCCGGACTCGATGTTCAGGTCGTCGCCTTCGACGGCGCCCGAGCAGCCGGTGAGCGCGAGGCTAAGGGAGAGGGCGAGGGGGGCGAGAAAACGGATCGTGCGCATGGTGGGAGGTCCTGTCGGATGAAGTGGCCCAAGAGGCGAGCCGTACGTGCACCGTGCGATGCCGCTCGTCGAGGAAAACGCGGCTCTGCCGGAAAACTTTTTCCACATTCGCACACGAAAGAACGGCTGAGCCGCTCGCGCGAACTCAGCCGTTCTTTGTTTGTAGAATGCACGCGGGTGTGCGTCGCCGCGACCGCGTGAGGCCTCAGGGCAAGTGAGCGACGCCCTCGATCTCGACGACCGCCCCGGGCTCGATGAGGGCCGCGACCGCGACGAGTGTCATGGCCGGGTAGTAGTCGCCGAAGCGCGCCTTCCACACCTCGCGCAGGTCACGCGTGCACTCGCGGTACTTGCCGATGTCGGTGACGTACGCGACGAGCTTGACGACGTTCGCCGAGCCGCCACCCGCGGCTCGCACGACCGTGAGCACGTTGTCGAGGCACTGACCAAACTGCGCGGTGAACTCGGGGCTCACGAGGCGGCCCGAGGTGTCGTGGGCCACTTGCCCCGCGACGTAGAGCACCGTGCCCGTGGTCGTCACGCCATGGGAGTAGCCACGCGGCTTTGGAAGGATCGAGGGGGTGATGGTGCGGTTCATCGGAGCCCTATGGTCCGCGATTCGAAACGCCCCGTCAACGCAGGGCCGCGCGCAGGGCCTCCGCTGCGGTGCGGCACGTGGGAAACCGAGCCTCGACGGTCTTCGCCATCATGCGGTGCACCACGGCCTGGAGGCGCTCGGCGCGCGGATCCTCGGCGATTTCCAGGCTTGGGACCGGCGCGAGCGCGTGGAGCCCGAGGAGCTCCGGCACGGTGGGGGCGTCGAAGGGGAGCCGGCGCGCGAGGAGCTCGAAGGCCACCACGCCCATCGCGTATTGGTCCGCGGCGGGCGCGAGGTGCTCGAAGGTCGAGGAGTGTTCGGGCGCCATGTAGTGGGGCGAGCCTTGAGCGGAAGGCTTCCCGCGGCCGTCGTTCGCGAGGATGATCGGCTGACTCGGCCGCGCGCGCTGCGCGTCGTTGAAGCTGCGCGCCACGCCGAAGTCCATGAGCTTCACGACGCCTTCGCTCGTGACGAAGAGGTTGTCGGGCTTCACGTCGCGGTGGACCACGCCGTGGTCGTGCGCAAACTGGAGCCCCTCGCACGCCTGCGCGACGAACGCGACGGCCTCCTCGACGGAGACGGGCTCGCCCATGCGGTCTCGGAGCATGCAGCCCTCGAGGAGCTCCATCTTGATCAGGAAGAGCCCCTCGTGCACGACGAAGTCCCAGACGTTCACGATGTTCGGGTGCGCGAGCCGCCGCGCGAGGGTGACCTCCCGCTTCAGGTTCGCTTGGCCTTGCTCGTTCTCGTTGCCGTCGAGCACCTTGAGGGCGAGGGGCGCGTCGAGCTCGAGATCGTGCGCGCGGTAGACGCTCGCGTACCCGCCGCGGCCGATGCGCTTCTCGATGCGAAAACGCCCCGCGAGCACGGTC
>CAIOHM010000197.1 GCA_903858055.1 uncultured delta proteobacterium | reverse complement strand
TCGTCGAAGGTCTTCGCCACCGCGTCGGCGCGCGAGGCGCTCTCGGCCCACGGCAGGAAGGCGTCAAAGCGAATCGCCAACGAGCCCGCGTCCTTCGCGCCGACGATGTCCGCCTTCTCCGAGTCGCCGACGTGCACCATCTCGTGCATCGCGACGCCAAGGCCCTCGCGTGCCAGCTCGAAAATGCGCCGGTCGGGCTTGCCGAAGCCGAGGCGCCCCGAGTCGAGGATCACACGAAAAAAATGGTCGATCTGCACCTCGCCGGCGAGCTCGGCCACGCGGCCCTCGCTGTTTGAGGTGACGACCATCGGCACGCCGTGCGCCGCGAGATCCGTGAGGAGTGCACGGGCCTCCGCAGGCACGAAGCGCCACAGGTTCGAGATCGGTTGGTGATCCCACAGCGCGTCGACGACCGGCGCGCACGTGTGGGCGTCGCGGCCCGTGCCGCACGTCACCATGTGGCCCATGAGCGCCTTCCAGCCCGCCTCGTGACCCTCGCCCCGGGCGATCGCCGCGTCGTGCGCGCGGTACGCCTCGGGCATGGCCGCGGCGATGGCTTCCTTCCGTGCAGGAAATCCCTTCACCTCGACGCGGCGGACGAGCTCGTCGAGGTCGATGCCGCCGAGCACGTGGCCGTAGTCGAAGGAGACACCGCGAACGGATCCGCGTACGAACGCCATGGCGCGACCGTAGCAGGTCATTGCGGAGCGCGTCGCGAGGTCGTTATCGTGGCGAGATGCGCCGCGCCTCTGCACTCCTGTTCGCCATCGCCTCCCTCGGCTGCTCGACGAAGACCGAGGACCCGTGTGCTGGGAGCGGCGCGCTCGCGTCGTGCCTCAAGCCGACGAAAGACGCCGCGTATTACGTGGCGCAGGCCGAGCTCTATTTCGACACGCTCGATTACACGAAAGACCCGGAAAAAGTACCGTTCTACTCGCCGCGCGTGGTGCGCTGGGAGTGGTACCCGTGGCTGAAGCTCACGGCCTACGGGCGCGCGATCATGGTCCAGGGCAACAAGGCGCTCACCATCCGCGACAAGACCACCAGCGTGCCCGTGAAGGACTGCCGTGCCTTCGAGAAGCAACCCTTCGCGCGCTGCTACGTCGAGTTCGACTACGCGGGCAAGCGCTGCCCGATTTACGAAGAGTTCTTCTTCAACGACAAGGGCGAGACCACGTGGGTCGAGGCCTGGTCCGTGCTGCCCGGCAAGCACCCGATGCCCATGCGCTCGCAAGCGGACCGCTGGGCGGAGGGTTCGGACGTCGTGCGCCTCGGCGACAAGATCCCCACGCTCGGCGGTCCCGCGGGCGACCTCGACATCGACGACGACGCGTTCCGCGCCGCGGCGGCTCGTGACCCCGAGATCCAAGACCTCTTCGATCGTGCGACGAACTTCACGCAAACGCTCACCGCGGAGCTGAACAGCCGCCCGAGCGAGGAAGAAATGTACGCGGACGGATGCGGTTGGCCCGCGCCGGTCCACGGGGACGCCGGCGCGGCGCATGGCGGCGCAGGCGACGCCGG
>CAIOHM010000196.1 GCA_903858055.1 uncultured delta proteobacterium | reverse complement strand
GCGGCCCCGGCGCGGAGGTGCTCGCGCTCGCCCACGCCGTGGGGGCTCGAGGCCACGTGCGCTCCACCGACATGGCGAGCGGCATGGTCGACTACTGCGCGGGTGCCGTGCAGTCTGCAGGTTTCCAAGATCGCGTCGCGTGCGCCGTCGCGGACGCCGCCGACACGAGCGGCGGGCCCTGGGATGCCATCGTGTGCGCCTTCGGTCTCTGGCAAATCGAGAACCGCGACGAGACGCTCGCCGCGTGGAGCAAGGGCCTCGCGCAAGGCGGGAAGATTGGCATCCTCATCTCGGGCCCGCCTGACGCGGACGACGTCTTCGAGTCGTTGAACGAAGTGCTTCGTGAGCTCGAGCCGCACTACCCGCGCCCCAAGACGCGCATCCTCGCCGAGCGCGACTCGCTCCAAAAAATGCTCAACGCCGCGGGGCTCTCGATCGTGCGCCTCACGGTCGTGCGCCACACGATGACCTTCAAGAGCCTCGAAGCCTTCGTCGACGCGATGAAGGAGGGCTGCACCTGGCGCCGCATCGCCGACCAGCTCGGCGAAGAGCGCGCTCACCGCGTGGCCTTGCGCTTCTACGAGAAGATGGGCGGCGACCCGACCATGCCGCTGAGCTTCCTCCCGCCGAGCACGATCGTGATCGCGGCGCGCCCGGGCGACGACGTGCGCCTCGAGGGTCGCCCGAGCGTGCGCGTTCCCTCGATGACGAACGAAGGCTGACGTGCGCGTCGTCACCTGGAACGTGAACGGGATCCGCGCGCGCGTCGCCCAAGTGTTGGCTTTCCTCGAAGAGCACAAGCCGTGCGCGCTCTTGCTCCAAGAGATCAAGGCCGCGCCCGAGCAGGTGCCGGCCGAGCTCCACGCGCTCGCCGATCGCTATTGGCTCCACTGGCATGGCGCGCTGGGGGGCTACTCCGGCGTCGCGCTGCTCCTCGCGAAGAGCTCGTTCCCGGAGGAGCCCACCTTCGAGATCCCGCCGCTCGACTTCGAGACGCGCGTCGCGCTCGCGCGCACTTCGCGCGGCACGATCGCCGTGATGTACCTGCCGAACGGAGGCAAGGATTACGCCGCGAAGCTTCGCTTCCTCGGCGAGCTTGGCCCTTGGGTGGCGGAGGAGAGCGCGCGCGGGCCCTTCTTGCTCGGCGGCGACATGAACGTCACGCGCACGGAAATGGACGTGCACCCCTCGCAGCGCGACGAGAACGCGATCGCGCAGCGACCCGACGAGCGCGCGCTCTTCGAGGCGGCGATCGCCGGCGGGGCCTTCACGGACCTCACGCGCGTGAAGCACCCCGACGACGATCACTTCTTCACGTGGTGGCCCTTCTGGAAGGGCGCGAAGCAGCGCAACCTCGGCCAGCGCATCGACTACGTCTTCACGAACGAGGCGCTCTCGCAGCGGCTCGAGAGCGTGACGCTCCACCGCACCTACGGCACGAGCGATCACGCGCCCCTCGAGGCGGCGTTCACGTCGTAGCTTCGCGGGTCAGCGCTGCGCCGGCACCCAGTCGATGCGCACGCCGACCTGATCGATCGCCGAGCCGAGCGGGAGCGCCGCGTTTGCGCTCTTCACGAGCGCGGTGCCAAAGAGCGAGACCGTGATCGCGTCGTCGCCGTAGCCCACGCGCCCCGAGGCGAGGAGGCTCTCGCTCGCGCAAGCGCCCGAGCCGCCGAGCGGAGCGGCGCAGAGGCCGAGCGCGCTAGCCTCGAAGGTGAAGCGCTCGAGCTCGTAGCGCGCGCCCACGAGCGCGAGGCCGAGCGTTCGCGAAGCGCCGAAAACCACGGGAGATACGCTCACGGTCGCCTCGGGGCTCGACGGGTCGAGGAGCGCGTAGAGGGTCGCCTGGGCGCTCACGGTGAGTCCGCCTTCGTTCGTGCTGACGCGCAGGCCTCCCTGCGCCACGTGGGCGCGCGGCGCCGCGGAGCTCGTGAGTCCACCCGCGGGCAAGAGGTCTCGCTTGCTCGAGAGCCCGAGCTCGAGGCCCCACG
>CAIOHM010000195.1 GCA_903858055.1 uncultured delta proteobacterium | reverse complement strand
TAGCGGAGCCTCCCGCGCGTCGCTGCAGACGACCGCGACGAGCGCTTGGGCGTTCGCGCTGTTCACGTTGACCGTGCCCTGGCTCCACACGGTCATCGTGCGCTTCTCGGGCTTCGTTGCGTCGGGCTCGATGAACGTCGCCCAGAAGTCGTCCGTGACGCCGCGGACCATGTGCAGCTCTTCGAGCGAGTCGTAGGGACCGTTCTTGCGCCGGAAGGGCTTCTTCAGGTTCGCGTAGTACGCGTCTTCCGCCGTGGCGCCGCCGCTGTTGACCTCGGTAACGTTGCAGTCGAAGCGCTGATCGTCGAGGTCCGCCCAGTCGATGATCGCGCTGCAAATCTGCATACGATCGTGATTCTGGCCGACCGCGTCGGGGCGCTCGAAGAGGCGGTCGTACTGGGGACCGTTCATGAGACCCAGCAGCTCGCGGGCCAGGCGGATGTGCGCGATCTGGTTCGAGCCACCGAGGTTCGCGTTGATCTTCGCGTCTTCGTCGACGACCTTCACCTCGAAGCGCCCGCCCTCGAGGCCGAGGTTCTTCGCCTGGGTGAGATCGAGACCCACGGAGGCTGCGAACTCCTTCGTGGCCGCCGAGTCGTTGAACGCGGCGAGCATGCGGTCGGCGTACTCCCAAATGGGCAGCTGCGGCGGCGTGCGGCGCATCATCTGGAAGAGTGGCGCCACCGTGCGCCGGATGACGGGCTCGGTCGCGATCAGCAGGCGCGTGAGGCTCACGGCGCTGCGCGCCAAGTACTCGGCTTGCACCGCGTCGCGATCGGCGTTCGCCGCCGCCACCTCGGCGCCCGCTTCGTCTTGAAACTCGGCCAAGACCACGGTGAGCACGCTCACGGCGCCAAGCACCATGATGAGGGCGATGCCACGCTCGGAGCGACGACGCGCGCGTTGGGAGAGGGAGAGGCGCGCCATCAGTTCCCGAACCCCAAGGGCTGCAAGACGGGGATGAGGACACGACCCCCGTACGTCGTGGCCGGCGCGCTCGTGGTCGCACGCAGTTTGAGGACGATGCGCACCTCCATGGGCAGGCGGTTCGGCTGGCCGTTGCTCGAGAGGCTGTCCCAGGTCTCGAGCCAGTTGCCGGTCATCGGGTCGAGGTATTTCAGCGTGAATTCCTCGACGTCCCGCGCGAGCACGTCGACGTGCCCGCCATGGCGTCCGTCCGTATCCGGGGCAGGCTGCTCGCGGCGCACGAGGTCCATCACGTCACTGTCGACGGGGTCTTTCACGACGAAGTAGCCGACCTCCGCTTGATCGGACTCTTTCGCGTCGCGCTCGGTGCGCCGGTGCACGAACGCGCAGAAATCGACGCGGTTGTAGCTCATGCCACCCGTGCCCACGAAGCTCGTGATGCGCGCCGCCGTCGAGGGGTTCTTCGTGCCGTGGTCCGAGAGGTAGGCCGACGAGAGCTCGCGGCTCATGCGAAGCACCGCGCCGCGGCCCTCGCGAAAGCGCTCCATGCGCGCGGCCTCATTGGTCTTCCCGCGCGTGACCGAGTTGAAGGCGCCGTAGATCAGCAGCGACATCATGGCGAGGATCGCCATCGAGACCATGATCTCGAGGAGCGTCATGCCGCGGGAACGCGCGAGCGAGCGCATCACTTCCCGCCCCCGGTCGGCATGCCCGCGGAACCGCCGCCCGGCATACCACCCGGCCCGCCCGGCCCGCCTGGCATCCCCGCGCCCATCGCCTGCGCGGCGATCGACGGGTTCGACACGAACTGCACGAGCTTGAACTCGCGCTCGTTGGGTCCGTCTTCCCAGTGCACCGAGACCGTGACGCGACGCACGCTGTTCGAGAGGATCGGCCGCAGCGACGGGTAGACGATGCCGAGCACCTGACCCACGAGCCCCGCCGCTCCACCGCCCTGCGCCGCCTCGTCGGTCTGGCGCGACATCGTTGCGGCGATCTCCGAGAGCCCGCCGTCGCCGACCGCGCTCGCGATCGTGCCTTCCTTCGCGAGCGCAGGGGGCAGCGGAGGTGCGCCGTTCTCCCCGGTTTTTCCGGGCTGAACGCCCTTCACCGCCGCCGCGAGCGCGCCGCCGATGCCCGCGTCTCCGCCTTCGCCGCCGCCGCCACCGGACATCTCGGGGAGCTCCACGCGCTCGACCGCCGTGTCGCAGGTGAAGCCGGGCGCATCAACGCCTTCGCAGCAGTTCTCGTCGCCGTTGATCTCGTCGAGGACGGGGTACCCGCGCTTGAGGAGATCTTCCTCCACCGCCGTCATCTTGCAGCGCGCGAGCGTGACGGCCATGCCCTCGCGCGCGGCGATTTTGTCGCTCGCGGAGAGGCTGCCCTGCGCCGAAAGGATCACGGTGAGCGTGAGCCCCAAGATGGCGATCGCCACCATGATCTCGAGCAGCGAAAACGCTCGCGCTCTTCGTCGGAGGGAGCGCTCAGAAGTCGGCATCTTCACGCTCCGCTTCGAGGCGCTCCCAGGGCGACTCGGCCGTCCCGGGGTGCACGCTCACTTTGCCCGTGAGCGGCGACACGATCAGCGTCAGCCCCGACGCGTCGTCTCCCTTCTCGCCCTTGATCTGGATCGTCGCGCGCTCCGTCTGTCCCCCGGGCCAGAAGTGGAGGTACGCGACTCCCTCGCTCTTGGGCGTGTCGTCGTGTGCAGTCTGCACCTGCTTGAAGACGATGCCTCGACCGAGCGGACGCCCTGCGCCCTGCCCCTCGCGTTCGAAGCCCGCGGCCTTCGCCGGCTTGAACTTCGGACGAGGGATCACCAAACCCGCGAGCACACGTTGGCCTTCCTCGTACGCCTGCTTCTGAGCCTCCGTCGCCGGATCGGCGCCGAGCGACTCGTCCGCGCGCTGCACGAGCATCGGCTGGTCGGCCTCCTCGAGGTTCACCGTGTGGTGGTCGAGGTCGAAGGCAAGCCGGACACTCTTCGACACGGCGGTGGACCGCGTGAACGCGGCACGCACCGCGCCGACGATCATGGCCGACGCGCGCTTCAGGCGGGCGCCGCCGAGCTGCCCTGAGCCCGCGATCATGCTGCCGCTGATGAGCGCCACGATGACCACCACGACGAGCACCTCGACGAGCGTCATGCCGCGCGTGCGCCGCGCAGCCAAGCCGAGGTGCCCGTCCCCGATCACTTCTGGGGCTCGGGGATCTTGATGTCGTCCGCGGTGCCTTCCTTCTTGTCCGGGCCGCCGCTCGTGACGAACGTCTCATCGTCCTCGCAGAGGATCTTGAACGGCTGGTCCCAGGCGTCCGAGATCTTCGACGCGGTGTCGAGCTGCTTCTCTTCGATGAGCTGCTTCGGCGTCGGGCACTCGTCGGCCGCGTGCGCACCGCGCCAGCTCTCCGCCGCCTGGCGAATCGTACGCGCGCTCGTCTTCGTCGTGTCCACCTGCGCCTGCTTCAGCTTCGGGAAGACTCCGAGCGCGGCGCCGGAAGCGATGAGGCCGATGATCACGACGACGATCATGACTTCGACGAGGGACATACCGCGCTCGAGGGCGCGACGGGCGGAGGCGATGGATCGGTGGTTCATGGGGAATCTCACGGGGGGAGGATCGTTAGTCTACAGCATCGAGGCCGCCGGCAACGCCGTCCGGACCGGCACTCACGACATCGAAGTCGCGCCCCTCACGGAGCGAGGGGCACCGCAGCGCGAACGCTCGACCCCAACCGTCGCGCGGCAGCTCCGCGCGCGACGCGTCTCGAGCGACCGCGGCGACGTCGCGCGGGCAACGACCGCCGTGACGCAAGCGGTAGCGCCACGTGAGCTCTTCCACGGACTGACGTGCGTAGCGCGTCGCCGCACGCTGCTCGTCCGCGCGACCCGTGCGGTAGACCCCGAGGAACGCGAGGAGTACGCACGCCCACACCACCACCTGGCGAGGCCTGGCCGCGCTGGCATCGGAAGCACGCGACGAGAGGCGGCGCGCGACGATCATGGGCCGAAGTCGTTCATCTGGATGAGGGGCATGAGGATCGCGAACGCGATGAACCCGACCGAGCCGCCCATGACCACGATCATCATCGGCTCGAGGAGGCTCGTGAGCGCCTGCACGCGCGTGTCGACTTGCGTGTCGTAGTTTTTCGCGACGGTCTCGAGCATCTGCTCGAGCTGACCGCTCTTCTCGCCGACCGCGATCATGTGCGTCACGAGCGGAGGAAAGTCTCCGGATTTCTTGAGCGGCGCGGCGATCGATTCGCCTTCGCGCACCGAACTCGAGAGATCTTTCACGACGCGCTCGAGCTTGGCGTTGTCGAGGACGTTCTTGACGATGTCCATCGCCTTGAGGAGCGGCACGCCGCTCTTGAGCAGCGTGCTCAGCGTGCGCGCGAAACGGGCCACGGCGAGCATGCGGAAAAGCGGCCCAAAGACCGGCATCTGCAGCTTCTTCGTGTCGATCCACACCTGGCCGTCGGGGGTCGACGCGAAGGCCATGAACTTCGTGATGCCGAAGCCAGCGCTCACGCCGAGCAGGCAGCCGAACGCGTACTTCAGCGGAGACTCGGGCACGAGCGCGCAGAGCACCGTGAGGGCGAGCGAGCCGAGCGCGAGGCCGGTCGCGATCTTGTCGGTCGCTTGCGCCGCGCCGAGCTGCTCGCTGTAGCGGCGCCGCATCGAGATGAAGCACGCGAGCGAGAGGACGAAGCCGCCCATTTGGGCCGAGCCAAGCCCCTGCGAGAGGGCGATCAGCACCTCGGTGTACCAAGGGAGCGCGCGGTCGAGGCTCGCGAAGATGCTCGTCACTTTGGGCACGATCACGATCATCATGACGCCGATGAGCACGCTGCCGATCATGAGCATGAGCGCGGGGTACGCGAGCGCCGCGCCGACCTTGCCGCGGAGCTTCGACTGGCCTTCGATGTAGTCTGCAAGCCTCTCGAGGACCGCCTCGAGCGTTCCAGAGGCCTCACCGGCGGCGACCATCGAGACGTAGAGGTTCGAGAAGACGCGCGGGTGTGGCTCGAGGGCGCGCGCGAGGGCCCAGCCTTCGTTCAAGCGATCGCGAACGCTCGTGAGGACCTTCTTGAGCTGAACCTTCTCGCTCTGATCGATGAGCGCGGTCACGGCCTCGACGAGCGGGATGCCCGCGCCGACCAACGTGGCGAGCTGCCGCGTCGTGATGGAGACGTCCGCGAGGTTGACGCCGCCGAAGAAGCTCCCGCCCGAGCCCGCCGACCCCACCTTCTCGAGCAGCTCTTCCTTGGCGCTCGTCAGCAGGATGCCCTCACGCTTGAGCAGCGTGCGGAGCATCTTGGCGTTGTCGGCGTCCTTGATGCCTTGCACGGGCTTTCCCGTGAAGACATTGACGCCCTTGTACTCGAAGACGGGCATGGGCCTCTTACGCCGCCGCGCCGGGGCCCGGCTGCGTCGCGTTGATGTCGAAGTCTTCCTGCGTGGCCGCGAGGACCTCGTCGGCCGTCGTAAGGCCGAGGATGACCTTGCGCGCGCCGTCGTCGCGGAGCGAGTCCATGCCCTGCTCGAAGGCCGCGCGCTTGACCGTTTGCGCGTCGGCGTTCTGCAGCACGAGCGGGCTGATGGCGTCGTCCATCAAGAGGAGCTCGTAGATGCCGCGACGACCCGAGAAGCCCGTTTGACCGCACTTGTCGCAGCCGCCGTTGCGGAAGAACTGGATGGGCTTCGACAGGTCGACGTCGAGGGGATCGACCGCGCCCTCGGCCTCACGCGGGTAGTAGCGCGTACCGGGCACGTCGCGGCGCTTGCGGCGATGCTCGATGCGCTCCGCGGTGAGACCAAGCTGCTCGAGCTCGTAGGGCTTCGCCTCGTAGGGCACCTTGCAGTGCGGGCAGAGGATGCGCACGAGGCGCTGGGCGAGGATGCCGATGACCGACGAGCGAATGAGGAACGGCTCGACCCCCATGTCGACCATGCGCGTGATGGCGCCCGGCGCGTCGTTCGTGTGGAGCGTGCTGAGCACCAAGTGACCCGTGAGCGACGCGTTGATCGCGATCTCGACGGTCTCTTTGTCGCGGATTTCACCGACCATGACGACGTCGGGGTCTTGGCGGAGGAAGGCGCGGAGCGCGCTCGCAAACGTGAGGCCGATCTTCGACTGGACGTGGACCTGGTGGATGCCTGCGAGCTCGTACTCGACCGGGTCTTCCGCCGTGAGGATGTTCACGTTCGGCTTGTTGATGCGGTTGATGCACGCGTAGAGCGTGGTCGTCTTGCCGGAGCCCGTGGGACCGGTGACGAGCATGATGCCGTCCGGGCGGTGAATGAGCCCGTCCATCATGTGGAAGTCGCGGGCGCTGAACCCGAGGTCGGGCAGGTCGAGCAGGACGGACGACTTGTTGAGGAGGCGCATGCAGATGCGCTCGTAGCCGCGGCTCGTGGGGACGGTCGACACGCGGATGTCGAACGCCTTGCCCGCGATCTTCTTCGTGATGCGGCCGTCTTGCGGCAGGCGCTTCTCGGCGATGTTGAGCGAAGACTCGATCTTGAGGCGCGAGACGATCGCGCTCATGAACGCGCGCGGCGCACGGCGAACCACGTAGAGCTCGCCGTCGATGCGGTAGCGGACGATGACCTCTTTCTCTTCCGGCTCGATGTGGATGTCGCTTGCGCGCTCCTTCATCGCCTGCAGAAAGAGCGAGTTCACCCAGCGAATCACCGGGGCTTCGTCGTCCGAGTCAAGAATGTCGTCGGAGAGTTCTTCTTCCGCTTCTTCCTTCTTGCCGCCGTCGAGTTCGCCACCCTTCGCGTCGCGCTCGTACACGCGGTTGATGGCGTCCGTGATGCGCTCGGCTCCCGCGACGATCAGTTCGATCGGCTTGCCGTAGACCATGCGCACTTCATCGATGGCCGTCGTGTTGAACGGGTCGGCGCAAAGCACGTAGACTGAACGATCGTCTTCTTTTGCCGGGAGCAGATGGTGCTGCTTCGCGAAAGAGATCGGAACTTGCGTCGCAAGCTCAGTGGTGATGCCCGCGTGGTCGATGGTCTCGATGTGATCAAGACCCGCTTCCGCGGCGATGGCCTTCG
>CAIOHM010000194.1 GCA_903858055.1 uncultured delta proteobacterium | reverse complement strand
CGGGCTCGACGACGCGCAGCACCCGTCGTTCTCGCGCGTGTTCGAGCTCGTCAACAAGACGAACCAGTTCAACACCAATGGCGGCCGCTGGAGCCATGAGTCCATGCTCGCCTTCTTCGAGGCGGGCGGCGCCTTCGCCACGTTCACCGTTCGTGATCGCTTCGCCGATTATGGCCTCGTGGGCGTCGTCATTTTCCGCGGCGCGCACATCGTTCAGCTCGTCATGAGCTGCCGCGTCATTGGTCTCGACGTCGAGGTGGCTGCGCTCGAGCGCGTCGTTCGCGAAATGCGCGCGCGTACCCCGGGCGAGCCGCTGGCGGCGTCCATCGTCGAGACGTCGTCGAACACGCCCTGCCGCGACGTCTTTCTCCGCGCGGGCTTCACGCCGCTCGCGGGGGGGGCGTTCGAACTGCCGCTCTCGCGTGAGCCCGTGCCTGCACCCCACGTGGGTGTCGTGACTTCGTGACGCGGGTGCGGTCGCTTCTCGTTCTGCGCGCCCGTGAGGGGGCTACTTTTGGCTTGGCGACTTCGCGCGGATGGGCCAGGGTTCGGGCTCTTCCATGAAGCTCAACGAACGCGTATTCCCAAGTGAATTTCCGTACCGCGCAGAAGAGTCGCAGCGGCGCTTCGACGCGTGGTGGAGCTTCGCCGAGGCGCAAGCGCTCCACGAGCCCGAGTACCTCTTGCCGACGGCGCACCTCGAAACGGATTTTCGCGCGTTCACGTTCGAGCTCACGGCGCCGATCGCGCCGTCCGACGAAGAACTCGCGCGCGGCATCGCCGAGGTTGGCCCTTGGGCGTACCAAGTGGAGTTTCCGAAGCGTACGGCCACGACGCTCGGCTTTCGTGATCCGCGGGACTGGCGCTTTCATCGCTACCGAGGCTCGCTCCTCGTGCGCAGCGTGGTCGCCGTGCTGGGCGAGGCGTGCGAAGAGCTGAGCTTCCTCGACGTCGGCAGCCACTGCGGGGTCTTTGCGCTCGAGGCCGCCTACCTCGGCTTCGGGCGCGTGCGCGGCGTGGATCTCCGCGAGCAGAACGTGCGGCAGGCGCGGTGGCTGGCGAAGACCTACGGCATCACGAACGCCGAGTTCGAAGCGGTCAATGTACGCGATCTCGCGCGTGTCGAGGCCGCGGACGTCACGCTCTGCGGCGGGCTCATGTACCACGTCACGTTCCCCGTCGAATTGATGCGCGATCTCTTCGCGAGCTGCCGCGAGTTTCTGATCTTCGACTGCGCCGCTGCGAAAGATCCCGTCTCGACCTTCTTCCTCGTCATGCACAAGAACACCTCGTACTCGGCCGAGGGCGAGTCCCATTACGAGTTCCAGCCGACCTACCGTGCGCTCGTCGACCTGCTCATGTCCGTGGGCTTCGAGTACGTCGTCGAGCTCGTCGGTTCTCGCGCGAGCGAGGTGTGGGGCTACCAGGAGGGGATCACGCGGTCGTTCATCGCGTTCAAGCCCGGGAGCCGCTTCACGGCACGTTTCAAAGAGGCGTTCGGTGTGGCGTAACGTTTCGCGCGTCGTCGTCCGCAGGAGGCCTTCGTGAGCGAGCTCCTCTCGTCCTCGCTCGATCGCGCAGCCGACAGCCGATCGGCGCGCGGCTTCGTCGAGGCGTTGCGTGATCACCGCGTCGTCGGGTGGTGCGTCGATCTCGACGCGCCTCAGCGGCCCGTGGGCCTCGACGTCGTCGTTGGAGGTTGCGTCATCGGCACCGTGCGCACCCTCATCGGTCGAAGCGATCTCGAGGTGCGCGTCGGCGCAGGCACACGTGCGGGTTTCGAGTTCGACGTGCGCGAGGCGAAGCCGGATCTCCTTCGCGCGGGCCTCTTGGCGCTCGCGAGCGGCACGACCGAAGCCGTCCTCGAGGTGCGCCTCGCGAGCGGGGGCGCGACGCTCCCGGCGGCGGCCGAGCTGGCCACACGCGAAACGATTGAATCGATGGAAACGAACCTCGTGGCGAGCGCCGAGCGTGCCGCCGCGCAAACGGGGAATGGAAGCGGGATGGGTCCGATGGAGTCAGCGAAGGGTTCGCAGGGGCGTGGGGGGTTCTTTGGTCGCTTCGGCGCGGCGAAGTCCGAGAGCGGCGGGCGAGGCATTCCGCGAGGTTGCATCGACGTCTTCGACGGAACGACGCTTCACGGCTGGGCGGTTGCGGGCGCCGCTGGCGCGGGCTCGCGCTCCTTTGCGCTCGCCGACGGCGAGGCCATCGTCGCACGCTTCGAGGCCAGCGTATTTCGCCAGGACCTCCTCGATGCGGGGATCGGCGACGGGCACCACGGCTTCGCGGTCGCAGTGCCGGCCCAGCTCTTCGACGGCCAAGAGCATGCATTCTGCATCGTCTCCCTCGGCGACGACGCGCCGATCCCGGCCGTCGAGCTCCGCGTGACCCTCGCGCAGGGCCCGCGCGCCCACGCTCCCGCAGCGCCCGCCGGGATCGAAGGCAACGTCGACGGTATCTTCGGGCCCTTCCTCGTGGGTTGGGCAACGCGCGGAGGCGAGGACGCGGAGCCCGTCGAGGTGACGGTCTTCCACCGGGGGGTGTGCGTCGGGCGTGCGCTCGCGAACGAGGTCAGTGACGACCTCGCCGCGGCAGGGAAGGGCGGGGGCGTTTGCGGCTTTCGCGTGGCGCTCCCGAGCTCGCTGTTGACGGGGCGCGGGTGCGAACTCGTCGCGTTTGCGGGCGGTCGACCACTCGGCGCCGCGCTGCGATGCTCGCCGACGCGCGCGCCGGTGTCCGGCCGCATCGATCGGCTCGATCACGCGTCGATCGTCGGAGCGCTTCGCTCGGCGACGCCGGGCGCCGTGGGGCCGGCTCAGGTCCAAGTTGCCGTGTGGTGCGACGAGGTCCGCGTCGCCACGCTCGAGGCGACCGGTCCGTTCCGCGTGGAGCTGCCTGCGCTCATGATGGATGGGCGCGAGCACCGGATCGTTCTCGCGACGGACGCTCCTTCCGTCGTGCTCGACGAGCTCGCGGCGACGACGAACGTCGTGGAGTCGTGGTCGCCCGTCGCAGATTGGTTCGAGGTTCACGCCGCCCGTACGCCGGTCGCGGCGCTGCCGCCCCGCATTGCCGCGCTCGCGTCGCGGATTGCCTCGAGCGCGCTCTTCTCTGCGGCGCGCTACGCGGCCGCGGTGGAGGAGACCTTCGACACCGAGCTCGACGCCGCCGTTCACTACCTGCGCACGCGGTCGTCGTGGTCCTTGGCCACGTCGCCGTGGCTCGACGTCGAGTTCGTCGCCGCGGTCGCGGAGCCTGTGTCGGCGGGTCACGCGAGCCCCCTCGAGTGGTACTTCTCGCAGCCTGGGAGCGCGGACGCGGGGCCGAACGCGATCTTTTCGAACGTTGACTTCCTGGTCCTCGCCGGGCGGTCCGTCGACGGCGCGCGCACGGCTCCGTCGTTCTTCGACGAGTGGCTCACGCTCGCGCGAAACGAGGCGCTTTCTCCGTCGGCGCTCGTCGACGCGGCGTGGGTGTCGCGCGCGGCAACGGGCTCGCTCGCGGACGCCCTTTTCGCGTGGCTCTCGTCGCCGCCGGCGATCCGCAAGGCCAGCGCGCTTCACGCGTATTTCGACGATGACTGGATCGGTCAGCGTTGCCTCTTGGCCCAGCGCAAGGGCGGCGCGTGCGTCTTCACGAGCTTTCGTTCGGGCGAGCTCCGGGGCATCGCGCCGCACGCCGTGCTCGACCGAAAGGGTTGCGACGGCGTCGACTTTTATGCCGAGCTTCGCGCCTACGAGCTGACGTTCGCCGAGCGCGGGGTCGATGCGTTCGCGCGCCTTTGTCCGCAATTCGACCCGGCGGTGTTCCGCGGCGTCGCGGCGTCGATGGCGCAGGGGGCGGCGAAGCGGTCGCTGCTGGCCACGTACCTGAGCGGCGCTGCGGGGGCCTCGACCCCCTCGTTCCTCCTCGACGTCGACGACGCGTTCGTCGCGGCGCAGTACCCCGCGCTTCTCGCGTTCTGCAAGGCGAAGCGCGGCGTCGACGACGTGAACCGCGTGGCCGCGCGCTGGCTCCGTCCGCTCGGCCTGCCCACCAAGCTCGAGCACGTGACCCACCCCGAGCCCGGAATGCTCGGTCTTCAAGATCTCGCCACGCTTCGCTCGTTCCGGTCGGCGGTCGCGGAGACGCCTCGCGTGAGCTTCGTCATCCCGAGTTACGGTCGCGACGACCTCGTGCTCCGGTGCGTGCTCAGCGCGATCCAGTCGCCGGGCGCCGCGGGCATCGAGTTCTTCGTCGCGGAAGACGCGGCGCACATCGATTGCGGCTGGATCCTTGGTTACTTCCTGCCCTTCGTCACCGTGCACCGGAACGCGACGAACCTCGGGTTCCTCAGGAGCTGCAACGGCGCGGTGCCACGCACGCGCGGTGAGGTCGTGCTCCTCGTGAACAACGACGTGATCGTTCACCGCGACGCCGTGAACGAGCTCCTGCTCGCCTTCGACGGCTTCCCGCGGGCGGGCGTGGTCGGCGGGCTCATTTTGAACCGCGACGGAACGATTCAAGAGAACGGCGGCATGTTGTGGCGCGACGCAAGCGCCTGGAATTACCGGCGTAACCGCGCGCTCGACGCCGAGTCGCTCTTCAACACGCGCGCGGCGGATTACGTGAGCGGCTGCTGGATCGCCGTTCGTCGCGCGGTCTGGAACGAGGTCGGCGGTTTCGACGATCGCTTCGCGCCGGCCTACTGCGAGGAGTCCGATCTCTGCATGACCGTACGCCAGCGCGGCTACGACGTCCTCGTCGCGCCCCACTCGGTGGTGACCCACCTCGATGGCGCCACCATGGGCCAGGACGAGAACGGCAACACGCTGAAGGCCTACCAGCGCATCAACCGCGAGAAGCTCGTGCAGAAGTGGCGCCGCGTGCTCGCGACCCACAACGAGAACGCCGACGTGAGCCCGTTTCACACGGGCTTCGAAGACGGCCAGAAGTCCGTCGTCATCGTGTTCGATCACTACGTCCCCGAGCACGATCGCGATGCGGGGAGCCGCACCATCTACGCGTTCCTGCGCGCGCTCGCTGCGCAGCGCGAGAACTACGTGCTCTTCGTCCCGATGAACAACCACCGCGGAAAGTACGCGAAATCCCTCGAGCGCATGGGCATCGAGGTCATCAGCGGCGGAGAGGGTTGGGCGCGCTTCGACGCCGTCATCGAGAAGCACCGCACGCGCGTGAAGCACGTGCTGGTCTCGCGCCTCGGGGTCGCGGAGCATTTTTCCTGGCACCTCGATCAGCTGACGTGCCCGAAGTCGATCTATCTGCACGACATCGAAGCGCTGCGCGCGTTCCCCACCGACGCCGCCGACGTGCACGGCGATTCGCTCGTCGAGCGCTCGATGGCGCGCTACGTCGCCCGGCACCGCGCCACGCTCGCGAAGTTCGACGCGGTCATCTCCTGCTCGCGCGAGGAGACCGAGCTGCTCAAGAAGTTCGTCACGCGCTCGGTGGTGGACGTCTTCCCGTACAACCATGAGCCCGTTGCCGTCGCGTCGGAAGTTGCGACCCGGCGCGACATCCTCTTCGTGGGGTCGTACAACCACCCGCCGAACCGCGAGGCGATCGAGGTGTTCCTCGAGCGCGCGTGGCCCGAGATTCGCGCGAAGCTGCCCGAGGCACGCCTCCACGTGTGCGGCTCGGGCTTCGAGAACGCGTCCTTCGACGCGGACCCGCGCGTGATTGTCCACGGCCAGGTGACCGATGCGACGCTCGCGTACCTGTACCGCCTCGCGCGCGTTGCCATTGCGCCACTCCTCTCGGGCGCGGGCATCAAGGGTAAGGTCATCGAGGCCTGCGCTCACGGCGTGCTCCCGGTCGGCACCGCGGTGGCGTGGCAGGGCATCGACTTGCCGGCGGGTCACGAACGCCTCTCGGGGCCCATGGATTCCTTTGGGTCGCGCCTCGTGGAAGCCTACGAAGCCTTCGACGTGGCCGCGCACGCCACGATGGTGCGCTTCTACGAAGCGCAGCGGCGCACCAACAACATCGACGACGTTCTGCCGAAGACCGTCAACGCGGGGCGGTGGAGCTGATGCGCATTCGCTCCAAAGCGCCGTTGCGCTTGGGCTTCGGTGGTGGCGGTACCGACGTGAGCCCCTACGCCGACATCTACGGTGGTGCGATCTTGAACGCGACCATCGGCATGTACGCGTATTGCCACATCGACGAGACCGTCGACGACGCGATTCACCTCGAGTCCCGTGACTACGGCGCGCAGGCCTCGTACGCGGTGGCCCCGAAGCTCGAACGCGACGGCACGCTCGACCTCTTCAAGTGCGTCTACAACCGCCTTCGCTCGGAATTCGACGTGGCCCCGCGCGGGTTTCGGATGGTCACGCACTCGGACGCGCCCTACGGCAGCGGCCTCGGCGGCAGCTCGACGCTCGTCGTCGCGATGGTTCGCGCGTTCGCCGAGTGGTGGCGCCTCCCGCTCGGGGAGTACGACATCGCGCGCTTGGCCTTCGACATCGAGCGCGTCGACGCAGGCTTGAAGGGCGGCAAGCAGGACCAATACGCGGCCTCGTTTGGTGGCGTGAATTTCATGGAGTTCTACGGGGACCGCGTCATCGTGAACCCGCTCCGCGTGAAAGAGGCGACCCTCACCGAGCTCGAAGCTTCGCTGGTCCTCTGCTTTACGGGCCGCTCCCGCGAGAGCGCGCACATCATCGAGGATCAAATCGCCAACGCTTCGAAGGGCCACGGCGATTCGCTCGAGGCGATGCACCGTGTGAAAGAAGACGCGCTCGCCATGAAGGAGGCGTTGCTCATGGGTCAGCTGCCTCGCTTTGCGTCGATCCTCGATCGCGCGTGGCAGAACAAGAAACGCATGGCGGGCACCATCACGAACCCGCACATCGACGAGCTCGACACGTTCGCGCGGAACCACGGTGCCTTGGCAGGTAAGGTGAGCGGCGCCGGCGGAGGCGGGTTCATGATGTTCTTCGTCGACGCAATGGATCGCCACGACCTTCGCGCCGCACTCGAAGGGCGTGGTCACCTCGTGCTGCCCGTGGCGTTCACGAGCAGCGGGGCCGCTGCATGGGGGCATTCGAATGGTTGATTTGAAGGAACAGCTCGCAGAATCGATTCGCGTGAAGAGCGCGCTCCTGGCCGACGCCGAGAGAATGGCCGACGTCGTGCGGGCCGCGCAGCTCTGTGTCACGTCGCTCCGCGGGGAGGGTCGCGTCCTCGTGGCGGGCAACGGCGGAAGCGCGGCCGATGCCCAGCACTTTGCAGGCGAGCTCGTCAGCCGCTTCTACTTCGACCGACCGGCGCTCGCGTCGATCGCCCTCTCGACCGACACGTCCATCCTGACGGCGATCGGGAACGACTACGGCTACGAGCTCGTCTTTTCGCGTCAAATCGAGGCGAATGGCCGCGCCGGTGACGTCTTTGTCGCCATCTCCACGAGCGGGAATTCGCCGAACATTCTCCGGGCCATCGAAGCCGCGAAGGCGCGCGGCTTGGTCGTCATCGGGCTCACCGGCGACACGGGCGGCAAGATGGCCTCGCTGTGCGACGTCTGCCTTCGCGCGCCGTCGACCTCGACGCCGCGCATTCAGGAGTGTCACCTCGTCATGGAGCACTTCAGCTGCGCGTACATCGAGGACGCGATCTTCGGCGAACAGCGCCCCTCATGAGCGTGACCAACGGTCGGCAAGCGGTCGTTCTCGTTGGCGGTCTCGGTACACGCCTCGGCGCGTTGACCGCAGAGCTCCCGAAGCCGATGCTCTCCATCGGCGAGCGCACCTTCTTGGCGAGGCTCCTCGACGACATCGCGCGCCACGGCTTCGACGAGATCCTCCTGCTCTGCGGCCACAAGTCCGAGGTCATTTTCGAGGCGTTTCACGAGCGAACCGTCGTGGGCGCTCGCGTTCGATGCCTCGTCGAGCCAACGCCGCTCGGAACGGGGGGAGCGTTGCGTTTCGCCCTCGGTGATCTGCGCGAGGTCTTCTACTTGTTCAACGGGGACTCGTGCTTCGACTTCAACCTCCTCGATCTCGAGAACGTTGGGGCCGGGGTGCCGTGGAAGGCGAAGGTCGCGTTGCGCGGCGTCGACGACACGGGGCGCTACGGGCGCGTGTCGCTGCAGGACGAGATCGTCGCGTCGTTCGCGGAGAAGGGCGTCACGGGGCCCGGACTCATCAACGCGGGCATCTACCTGGTGCAGCGTGCGGTCGTCGAGGAAATGCCCGAGGGGAAGTGCTCGCTCGAGGCGGACGTCTTCCCTCGGCTCGTGCACGAGGGAACGCTCGTCGCGCGCGGGTACGACGGGTACTTCATCGACATTGGCATCCCCGCGGACCTCGAGCGCGCCCGCGCGGAGATCCCGGGGCGCCGTCGTCCGGCCGTCTTTTTCGACCGCGACGGCGTGCTCAATGAAGATGCAGGGTACACGCACAAGCCCGAGTCGTTTCGCTGGGTCGTCGGTGCTCGCGAGGCCGTCAAGCGCTTCAACGACGCGGGGTGGCTCGTCTTCGTCGTGACGAATCAGGCGGGCATCGCGCGCGGGTTCTACGGCGAAGAGGCGGTCTCCGGCCTCCACCGGTTCATGCAGACGGAGCTCGCTTCGGGCGGCGCGCACGTCGACGAGTTCCGGTTTTGCCCGCATCACCCGGAGGGGTCGGTGCCCGCGCTCGCCGTTTCATGCGGCTGCCGGAAGCCGGAGCCGGGCATGCTCGCGGCTCTTCTGGCTCGTTGGCCCGTCGATGTCGCGCGCTCGGTGCTCATTGGGGACAAGGAGAGCGACATCGCGGCGGCGCGTGCCGTTGCGGTGCGGGGGGTCCTCTTTTCGGGCGGCGATCTCGATGCGTTCGTTCGCGTGCACGTCGGAGGCCTCGCTTCGGCGTAAGGCGGCCTCGGGGTCGCTCGCCCGCGAAGGACTTCAGGCCTTGCGGGCCCGCGCGCGCTCGAGCTTCACGCCGGTGAGGAGCACGGCGAGGGTCCGCAGATCCGCGCCCGTGCCCAAGGAGGCGGGGCTCGCCGCGTCGGGGAGGTGGAGGTCGAGCGTCAGGTGCGTCGCGCGCGCGGGCTGGGCGACGACGACATCGATCGCGTGGAGCCGCAGCTCGGAAAGAACGGACTCGTGGAGGGTCTCGGCCCCGTGGTCGATGCGAACGCGCTGACGCGTGCATGCCCCCGCGAGGAAAGGCAGGAGAGTCACGCGCACGTGCACCTTCGCCTCGCGCACCGGAGCGCTCAGGGGGCCGACGGTGAGCGAGGCCGTGTTCGCGCAGCTCCACACACCTTGCGGCTCCGGCGTGGACCAACCCCGTTCGAGCGCGGCGAAGCGCGTGTGCGCCGTGGCGGCATCGATCGACTGGCGCAGAGGCCAGCGCGGCACCTCGAGGGCACGCGACGCTTCGGGGCCCGCCTCTGCGAGCAGCTGCGCGTAGACCCGCCGAAGCGACGCGTAGCGCGGCTCCGCGAGGCGGCGAGCCGTGGTCGCGCTGCGCTGCGTTCGGAGGGGCGCGGAGGCCACGCGCGAGGCCGCTGCGACGCGCTCGGTGCTTGCGTGGAGTCCGAGGGCGGAGGCGACGCGCTGGGTCTCGCGCGCCGGGTCGTCGAGGAGCACGTGGTAGGCGACGACCGTGCGCTCGTCGGCGCGGGTGAAGCGGAGAATCGCCTCGTTGTAGGCTTTCCAGAGCGAGAGCCCGAGCGTCTCGGTGCACCCGTGCCGGGCGACGAGGGAGGCGGCGACCTCGAACGGATCGCGAACGGCGACGAGCACGCGCGGCTGGGCGAGGAGCTGCTTCCAAAACGGCCACATCAGCGACGCACGGGGATCTTTGACCGACCAGTCGCCCTCGCGATCGAGGCGCGCGAGGATGGACCGCGCGCGCGCGACGGCTTCCTCCATCGCGACGGTGCTCGGGCGGGCCGCTGCGCCCTCGAGCGCCCGCAGGCTCGGCGGACAATCCCAGCTGCCGCCGGCGAGTTCGAGCAGCCGCTCGTTCAGTTCGGAGACGTCGAGGCGCTCCCAAAAGCCCTCCACGTTGCACGGCTGCGCGGGCATCAGCTCGTTCGGCTCACCGACGAAGAGGCCGAGCTCGTGCACCACCCGCGAGAGCAACGAGGTGCCCGAGCGATGCATGCCGAGGACGAAAACCTGCATGAGGACGCCTTACCGTAACGGTGGGGCCATCGCCTAGTCATGGGAGGCCTCTTCCGGAGCGTCCGGCTGACGCCCTGGCGGCTGGCCGTCCGTGCGATCGCCGCCAGCACGGCTGGCAGCGCGTAGTCCTACGCGTAGCCGAAGCGCTGCTGGTAGGG
>CAIOHM010000193.1 GCA_903858055.1 uncultured delta proteobacterium | reverse complement strand
CGAGCGGGCGCCCCATGAATTGGGCCGCGTTTCGCAG
Organism: uncultured delta proteobacterium; assembly: GCA_903858055.1. GTDB lineage: Bacteria > Myxococcota_A > Polyangia > Polyangiales > Polyangiaceae > CAIQDA01. Next base: position 4,327 of record CAIOHM010000193.1, on the reverse strand, counting down.
CGCGGCGAGGAGGGCATCCGCGCTCTCGAAGCGCGCGTTCGTCTTCTCGAGGACGCCCCGGCGCTCGATGTGAATCGAGCTCGGCCCGTTGATGAGAATGTCCGTCACCGTCGGGTCTTCGAAGAACGGCGCCACCGGAGCGAAGAACGTTTGGAGCGAAGCGACGAAGAACTCGCGCGGGATCATGGTCGAAGCTCCTGAAGGAAGGCGCGCGCTTCCCCCGCATGAGGACCGTTCGGTGCAAGTTGCACGTAACGCTCGAAGTGCTCGCCCGCGCCAAGACGATCGGCGAAGGCGTCACGCATGACGCGCGCGAGGGCCAACTCGGACTCGGCGTCACTCGGTGCGAGGGCAAGCAAGCGCTCGTACAGATCGCGAGCCTTCAGTCCCTCGCCCACCGCCGCCGCGAGCGACGCGACGAGGCGCAGCAGCGCGACGTCGTTCGGATGACGGCGAAGCTCGGGCTCGGCGTAGTCGATCGCCACGCGAAATCGCTGCGCCTCGATGCACGTCGCCATGAGCTCCCGCAGCGCCGCCCTTCGCTGCTCCTCGCTCGCGCGTTTGTTCTCGAGCACGGCGGCGAACTCTTGCTCGGCACGCGTCGTGTCGCCGCTCTTGCGGTGAACGCGGCCGATCTCGAGGAGGCGGTCGGGGGCATAGCCGCGCTCGACGGTCTTCGCGGCCACGACGCCCGGGCTCTTCGCTTCGCCGCAGCCTGCCACAGTGAGGAGGCCGACGAGGCCGAGCGCTCCCCCCATGACGGCCCCGCGAGGCGCGCGAGCCCGAAGCCGGCGCCGGCCCCTCACGCCTTCCTCCCGAGCTTCATCGTGAGCTTTCGCTCGAGGTTCGCGAGCCACTCGATGTAGGCCCCACCCTTCCCTTCCGTCAGGCTGCGCAGCACGCGCACCTCGCGGAGCGCCGCCTTGTCGTCTCCGAGGTCCACGGCGTGCTCGAGCCGCACGCGGTGCACGCGGTAGTCTTCCGCGAGGCGCGCCCGGAGGTCCTTCGCGGCGCCGGTCGCCTCGGCCGCGAGCGCCGCTTGCCCTCCTTGCGCGAAGCACGCGCCGGCCCGCTCGAAGAGGGGCACCGCGGCCACGCCGTCTTGCACGGCGAAGGGACTCCGCTCGCGTTTGCCTCGCGCGAGCGAGAGCGCGTCGAAGGCCGCCGAGAGCGCCTCGTCGGCCGCACTCTGACGACACGCGGCCACGGGCGCGTCGAAGAGCTCGGGGGCCCCCTCGGGGACGACCTCGCGACGCGCACGGAGCTCGTCACCAAAGAGCACATAGCCCGCGAGCGGGACCGCGAGCGCGAGCGCGATCCACGTGAGCGGCGAGAACGCTTCGCCCTTCGCCTTCACGACGTTTCGCTCGCCATCGAGGTCGTGCACGTCGATCATGATCTGCACGGCCCCGAGCGCGAGGAGCGACTCGGGTCGCACGTTCGCTTGGCGAAACGGCTGGCCGTCGAGGAGTGGCATGGGCTCGAGCGAGCGCACTTCGACGTGCACGGCATCGCCGCTCATCGTCACCACGAGCTGCTCGTGCGCAGCGCCGCCCACCCGAATCTCGCAGTGTGCGCCGGCGCCCACGAGCGCGGACTCCGCGTCGACCATGAGGCGTTCGACGCGCCCGTCTGCTTGGCGGACCGTGAAGCGGAGTCCCTTCGAGCCGTCGCTTGCTGCCATGTCAATCGGCCTTCATGAGCTTGAGGATCATCGGCGCCATGACGAGGATCATGATGCAGCCGAAGAGGAGAAAGAGCGGACCCACCATCTTCACGCCGGCCTTCGCGGCGCTCTCTTCGGCGCGCACCGTACGGCGCATGCGGCTTACGCCCGCTTGCACGAGGAGGACCTCGCCAACCGGGTTTCCTCGCTCCTCCGCGAGCACGAGCGCGTTGACGAACTCCGTGACGGCCTCGGTCGGCGCACGCTCGGCGAGCTCCAGCAGCGCCTGCTTGCGCGTGAAGCCCAGCTGGAGGCCTTGCTGCACGCGCGAGAACTCCTGCACGACGGCGTCGTCCGGGTTGCTCGACTTCTCGACGACTTGTCGGAGCGCGCCAGGGAAATCCAAGCCTGCGCTCATGGCGAGCGCGAGGAGGTCGATCGCGTAGGGAAGCCCCCGGTTCATCTGGCGCATGCGCTCGTCGATGGCTCCTTGGAGCGCGAGCGACGGGACGATCGCGCCGACAGGGCCAAGCAACAAGAGCGCCGACATGCCCGCACCGCCGACGTAGCCGAAGACCGCGCCGCCGAAGAGCCCGCCGAAGAACCCGATGACGTTGAGCGCCACGTACTCGTCGGGCGTGAGGCCAAGCCAATCGCCGCCGAGCTGCAAGCGTCGGTCGAGGGCCGCCCTCTGCTTGGCGTCCACGAACATCGAGACGCGGAGCCCGAGCCAACGAACGAGTGGCTCCAGCGACCGCCATCCGTCGCTCTCGCGAAGCGCGCGGCGACGCTGGAGACCTCGCAGGCCGAGGCGCGAAGCTCGCTGCGTGGGTTTCGTTCCGACGACGAAGCCCACGAGGCCCAGCAGGAGCGCGGTGCACACCACGAAGCCGCCGCGGAAGAAGACGTAGCTCGGCATTAGAGATCCACCGCCAGGATCTTGCGCGCGACGACGATGCTCGCGGCCCAGCAAATGCCCGCGACGAGAAGCAAAAACGGCCCGATGACGCCCTCTTGGAGCGGCTCGAAGTACCCCGGAGAAATGGTCTCGAGGCCCGCCGCGATGAAGAACGGGAAGAGCGCGAGCACGATGAGTTGAAAGCGCCCCTCGGCGGTCTTCGTGCGCACGACGCCCTCGAGGCGCGCCATCTCACGAAACGAGGCCGCCGACGCCTCGAGGATGCGCGGCAGGTTTCCGCCCACTTGCCGACCGATGAGGATCGTCGACAGCGCCATGTCGAACTGGCGGCTCCCCACACGCTGCGCGAGCACCAGGAGAGCTTGGTCGAGAGCGCTCCCGACCCGCATTTCTTTGAGCACGAGGCCAAGCTCGTCGCGGAGCGGTGGCCGAATGACCGCGTGCACCGAGCGCAGGCCGTCGCCAATGCTCGCCGTGGTCTTGAGGGCGTTCGCGAGCGCCAAGAGGAACCCGTCGATTTGGTCCTCGATGGCCTCGATGCGTTGGGCGCGCAGACGATCGAGAACGAGGCCCGGAACGAACGGAACGACCAGGAGCAGCGCGGCAACGAACGGGCCTCCGCCCGCCAGTGCGAGCGCGAGGATGAGGAGCGCCGCGGCCGCTTGGGCCTGCACCACGCGCACCGCTGGCGTGCGCACGAAGAGCGCCTTCATGCGCCGCTCGAGGTGCGCCGTGTAGCGGTCGAGGGTGACACGCAGCGGGATCGTGCCGTCGGTCGCGAGCACGAAGACGATCACCGCGAGCGCCACGATGAGCGCGAAGCCGGCGCCCCAGGCCCCTCGCAGCGCCGCGGTCGCGTCACTCACGTCCATCGGCCGTCCTCGGCGACGAAGCCCAAGACCTGGAATTGATCGAGGAACGAAGGCAGGTAGCCGGTGGCGTGGAAGTGACCGCTGACCTTCCCGCCCGCGCCGTCGCGGCTGCGCGCGAACTCGAAGAGCGGCACCACCGACACCGCGCCGTCGTCGTCGAGCTCGCCTACCTCGGCGATGGTGGTCACGCGGCGGCTGCCGTCCGCGAAGCGCGTCTGCTGCACGACGAGGTCCACCGCTCCGATGATCTGCTCGCGAATCGCGCGCACGGGCAGGTCGAGCCCGGCCATGAGGCAGAGGGTCTCGAGGCGCGCGATCGCCTCGCGCGGCGAGTTCGCGTGCGTCGTCGTCAGCGAACCGTCGTGGCCCGTGTTCATGGCCTGGAGCATGTCGAGCGCCTCGCCGCCGCGGCACTCGCCGACCACGATGCGGTCGGGGCGCATGCGGAGGGCGTTTCGCACGAGATCGCGGATCGTGTACTCGCCACGTCCTTCGAGGTTCGGCGGCCTCGTCTCGAGGGAGACGACATGGGGCTGCTCGAGGCGGAGCTCGGCGGCGTCTTCGATGGTGACGATGCGCTCCTCCGCGGGGATCGCGCCCGAGAGCACGTTGAGAAGCGTGGTCTTCCCCGAGCCCGTGCCGCCCGAGATGACGATGTTCTTCTTCGCGGCGACGCTGCGGAGGAGAAAGCGCGCCATCTCCTCGGAGAGGCTCCCGAAGTCGACGAGCATCGGGACCGTGAGGGCGGTCTTCGCGAACTTGCGGATCGTGATGCAGCTCCCGCGGAGCGCCAACGGGCGAATCACGGCATTCACGCGCGAGCCGTCTTTGAGGCGCGCGTCCACGAGCGGGGACGACTCGTCGATGCGG
>CAIOHM010000192.1 GCA_903858055.1 uncultured delta proteobacterium | reverse complement strand
GCTCTGCTTCGTGCCGCCGCCGCGGCGGTAACGAACGAACGCCTTGCCCGCGAGGAAGAGCGCGGGCTTGGGGATCTCGAGCATCGGGATCTCGAGCGCCTCGAGCGCCTCGTCGAGCGCTTCGACCGCCTGGAACGTGAGCGCGAGCTCGGCATAGATGACCGGGTTGACGACGAGCCGGTGCACCTGCGCCTGCGCGCGGAGCTGCGCCACGGACCAGTCGGCCCACACGGGATCGTCCTCGAGCACGTCCACGAGGACGTTCGTGTCGACAAGCATCACCCTTCGCCGCGGAGGAGCGCCATGAGCTCGTCCGTGCGCCAGCGGACGTCCGCCTTCCCGCGCGCCGCTTCGAAGCGGTCGACCCGAGCCTTCGCGGGCCGCGGAGCGCGCTGCAGCACCACCTCGCCTTCGCGGTTCACGGCGAAGTCGACCTCCATCCCGGGCTCGAGGCCGAGCGCGTCGCGGATCGCCTTCGGGATCGTCACCTGCCCCTTGATCGTCAGCGTATTTCCCATCGACAGCTCCAGGTAATACTCGCCTCCCGATCGTAATACCGCTCCCCATGCGGCGCAAGGAGCCCGCTGCGACTCGGGCTCGGCCCCCTCCGCGCTGCGGCCACGAGCCGACTCCGTGCGCGTGCTAGGGTGAACGCGTGGCGACGGCTTCCGACTCCGACCTCAACCTCGAGCTCCTCGGCGCACGGCCGAGCGCCAGTGCGGAGGCCGCGCTGCGCCGTCAATGCGCGCGCGTCCGCGCCATGAGCGCGGAGGAGCGCGTCATCCTCGCGCTCGAGCTCGGCGAGGCCGTCGCGCCCCGCCATCACCACCGCCCCACTCGATGACCCGAGCCGAACGAACGCTCGACCTCGCCCACCGCGTGGCCGCGGAGCTTCGCCGTCGCGAGCTCCCATGCTGCGTCATCGGCGCCGCGGCGCTCGCGTAGGCCCGTCTCCCCCGCTCACCGCTTCGGCGCGACACCCTCGATGAGCGAGGGCACATCGAGGGGCACGGCATCGAACGGGACGATGCGCGCGTCCGCCTCGCGGTACGCACCGAGGCGCAGCCAGCGGCCTTCGACGGCCTCGAACGCCTCGATTTGCGGCGTGTCCGCGTCCACGAGCCACAGGTGCTTCACGCCCACCTCGAGGTAGACGTCTGCCTTGCGGCCGCGATCGAATGCGGCGGTCGACGGCGAGAGCACCTCGCAAACCCAGTCGGGCGCGAGGTCGAAGTAGGGGCCGTCTTCGATGACCGGCATGCGCTCGCGCCGCCACCCCGCGATGTCCGGCACGAGGATGTGCGGCTGCGCGCCGAGATGAAGCTCTGGCTCGTTCAAGAGCACCCAGCCGCCGGGACCGTCGTCGCCCTCGTCGAAGCGCCGACCGAGCCGCGCACCGAGGCGGGAAAACGCGCGTGCGTGGCGCCGCGCGGGCCTCGGTTGCAGGTGCAGATCGCCGTCGATCACCTCGGCGACCAGGTGCTCCGGCGCCCGGAGGACGTCGTCGTACGTGGCGAGTTTGCGCGCTGCCGAGGCCATGGATCGCATGATAGCACGGCCCTCGCGCCGCCAAGGCAAACGCGCGCGGAGCGCTGCGTGCCGCTGGCCTACCCCGCCGCGAAGGCCACACCTCGGTAAACGTCCTCGAGCGAGACGGTGACGTCGACCGAGTGAAGGCGGACGCTGCCGCCCGCGGTGGCCTCCGCGAAGCGCCACTCGCGCGCCTCGGCGCTGTCGCGCGTGAAGACCTCGACGCGAGCCTCCTTTTGCGAGACCAGCACGTACTCGCGGAGAGAGGGGAGCTGCCTGTAGTGTGCAAACTTCTCGCCGCGGTCGTCGCGCTCGGTGGACTCCGAGAGCACCTCGACGAGCACCGTGGGGTTGACCGTGGCGTGGCGATCATCGGACGCCGCCTGGCGCGGCCCGCACACGATCATGAGGTCCGGGTACGTGGCGCGCTCCGTCTCGACGATGCGCACGCGCGCGTCGGAGCCCACGACGACGCAAGGACCGGCAAGGCGATCGCCAATCGCTCGCAAGAGATTTGAAGCAATGAGCGCATGCTCGAAGGTCGTTCCGGCCATCGCGAAGACCTCGCCGCGCAGAAACCCGTGCTTCGTCTCGCTCGCCTCTTCCGCGGCGAGGTAGTCGGCATAGGTCATGCGAAGCCGTTCGGCGGCACCCATGCGCGGAAACGTAGCACCGCGGCGCCGGTTCCGCCTGCGAAGTTCCTCGCGCCTCGCCCCGGCGCTTGAACCTGGCCCCCACCGGCACTAGCCACCGGCCCATGGATCGCCGCTCCGCCCTCTTCACCCTCGTGGTGGCCGCCTCCGCCGTGGCGTTCGTGGGCACGCTCCAGCTCGTTTTCTTCGCGGCGCCGGTCGAGAAGACCATGGGGATCGTCCAGAAGATCTTCTACGTCCACGTGCCGAGCGCCTACTGCATGTACCTCGGCGCCACGGCCTGCCTCGTGGGCAGCATCGGCTACCTGCTGAACGGCAAGGAGGGCGCGGACGCGCTCGCGAAGGCCGGCGCCGAGCTCGCGGTGCTCTTCGGGGCGGTCGTTCTCACGACGGGGCCGCTCTGGGCCGCGAAGGCCTGGGGCCACTACTGGACCTGGGACCCGCGCCTCACGACCTCGCTCCTGAGCGTGCTCGTCTACGTGGCGTACCTCGTGCTTCGGAACTTCGCGGGCGGCGGCGAGGGCGAGAAGCGCTTCGCTGCGGCGCTCGGTGTACTCGGCGCGGCGAACCTTCCGGTCATCCACTGGTCCGTGCAGCGCTGGAGCGGTCAGCACCCCACGGTCATCAGCGGCAAGGGCGGCGGCCTCGCGCACCCGGCCATGAAGCAAGCGTTGAGCGTGAGCTTCCTCGCCTTCACGCTCCTCGCGGTGGCGCTCCTGTGGGTGCGCGTGCGCGGTGAGCTGCTCCGGCGTCGCCTCGCCGCCGCCGAAGACGCCGCCTGGGACAAGAACCTCCTCCACGAGGATGCATGATGCAAGAATCCACCGCCAAGGCCCCCGACGACCGCGCCGCGACCTTCCAGGCCTCCGAGGGCGCCACCGAAACGCGCAGCGGCGAGGTCTTGCTCGTCGAGGCGTACGCCGTGCTCTGGCTCTTGCTCTTCGGCTTCCTCGCGGCCCAGTGGCGCTCGCACGGCCGCCTCGAAGCGAAGCTCGCCGAGCTCGAGGGCCGCATCCAGAACGCCCCATGACCCTCGAGGCCCCCGGCCCCGCTCACTTCCTTTTCATTCCCGGCGTTTTGCTCGTCGGCATGGTCCTCGGCTACGTGATGGGCGCCCGCGCCGCACGCGAAGAGGCCGAGAAGCGCGCGGCACGACGCCGCAAGTAATTTGCAGTCTACACCCACACGAGTGGAGCACCCCGATGTTCGATTTCACGGTCACCGAAGAGCAGCAGGCCCTCATCGACATGGCGCGCCGCTTCGCGCGCGAGCGCATCATGCCCATCGCGCCCGAGTGCGATCGTGAGGCGCGCTTCCCGAAGGAGGTCTTCCGCGCGGCATGGGAGATCGGCCTCATCAACCCCACCGTGCCCGCAGCGTACGGCGGAGCCGCGCTCGGCGACATCGAGACCTGCATGATCACCGAGGAGCTCGCCTACGCGTGCGCGGGCATCCAGACCTCGATGATGGCGAACACGCTCGCGCTCACGCCGATCAAGCTCGGCGGCACCGAAGAGCAGAAGAAGAAGTACCTCGGCTGGCTCACGAGCGAGCCCGTCATGGCCTCCTACGCGACCACCGAGCCCGCCGCAGGCAGCGACGTCGCCGGGCTCCAGTGCAAGGCCGTGAAGCAGGCCGACGGCAGCTACGTGCTGAACGGCACCAAGGCGTGGATCACGAACGCGAACCACGCCTCGTTCTACGTGGTGTTCGCCACCGTCGACGCGGAGCTTCGCCACAAGGGCATCGGCGCGTTCATCGTCCACCGCGACCAAGCGGGCGTCACGCCGGGCAAGCACGAAGACAAGCTCGGCCAGCGCGCGAGCGACACGGCGCAGCTCACGCTCGAAGACGTGCACGTGCCCGCCGATCGCGTGCTCGCGCAGCCCGGCCACGGCTTCAAGCTCGCCATGGAGACCTTCAACCAGACGCGCCCCGAGATCGGCGCCATCTGCGTCGGCCTCATGCGCCGCGCCCTCGACGAGTCCGTCGCCTACGCCAAGGAACGCAAGGCCTTCGGCGTCGCCATCGCGCAGCACCAGCTCGTGCAGCAGATGATCGCCGAAATGGCCATCCGTATCGAGGCGACCACGCTCCTCGTGCGCAAGGCCGCGTGGCAGCTCGATCAGGGCATCCGCAACCCGGTCTCCTCGGCCTACGCGAAGGCCTACGGCGCCGACGCCGCGGTGCAGAGCGCCCTCGACGCGATCCAGATCTTCGGCGGCAACGGCTACGTGAAAGAGTACCCCGTCGAGAAGCTCCTGCGCGACGCGAAGCTCCTGCAAATCTACGAGGGAACGGCGCAGGTGCAGCGCATCGTGATCGCGAAGAACACGCTCGGCGGCTGATCCACCAACTCCGCCCGCGTGTCAACACACGAGGTACTCTCTCCGCGCGAGGGGGTACCTCGTTCGCGTTCCAGCCGGCAGCGCTCGTTCCAGTGACAACAGAACGAACGGTCGCGTTGCACTCCCTGGTTTTCGCCAAGCGGTCGCGCTTTCTACCCACGAAACGGTCGCGTCCATCGACGACTTCCTTCGTGTGCGAAATAACTGTTTTTCCAGCCACTTCGTGCCGCAACTCGCCGCTCCCGCTGGAACGAGACCCATGCAATGCGCACGGATTTCTGCACCTGAGACGAATTGGTGGCACACACGAGCCCACGTTGCCTTGGCGTCGGGCCCGCGGCGCACCAAGACCGGTCGCACAGAGGAACCATGCGCTCGACCATCGCAACCGCTCTCGCCCTTGTCTCCTTCTCCTTCGCGGCCGTCGGCTGCGGCGGCGCCACCCAGAACGAGAACCTCGCCCCGGTGGACGGCACGGACCCCGGCACGACGGACCCCGGCACCACGGATCCGGTCGACGCAGGCACGACGCCGAAGGCCGACGCCGGCCCCGCGCGCGACAGCGGCACGCCCCGCGATGCGGGCACCACGCGTGACAGCGGCACGACGCCGACCCCCACGCCGACCGACGCCGGCACGGGCACGCCGGTCACCCCGACGAACCCGGGCACGAACGTGACCCCGACCGCTGGCGTCACCGCGGCTGGCGTGACCATCAACGAAATCGCAGGGTTCCAGGGCGTGAAGCTCAGCCTCGCGAAGAACGGCGCCGCCGTCGCCTCGACCGCTCGCCTCGCGCCCATCGTCGTCGCGCGCCCCATGCTCGTCCGCGTGTACGTGACCCCCACGGGCGGCGCGCGCACGCTCCGCGCCGAGCTCACGGTCACCGCCGGCGGTCGCACCTTCACCCGCTCGGACGCCAAGACCATCAGCGCCGCCTCCACGGACGCGAACTTCGCCTCGAGCTTCAACTTCGACCTCGACGCGAGCGAAGTGACCGCGGACCTCCGCTACAGCGTGAAGCTCTTCGACGCGGCCGCGACCCCCGTCGCGAGCGGCGATCGCAGCGCGAGCCTCTTCCCTGCCACGGGCGACGCCGCCCTCGGCGCCCTCACTGGCAGCGCGAAGCTCAAGGTCGTCTACGTGCCCGTGCAGTACAACGCCGACGGCTCCGGGCGCACGCCCGACACGAGCGCCGCGGCGATGACCGCCTTCAAGGCCGCGTTCATGAAGCAGTACCCGGTCGGCGACGTCGAGGTCACGCTGCACGCGCCGTACCCGTGGAGCACGACCATCAGCGCCAACGGCAGCGGCTTCTCCCAGATTCTCCAAGCGGCGATCCGCCTGCGTGCGGCCGAGCGCCCCGCGAACGACGTCTACTACTGGCTCGCCTTCAACCCCGCTGCGAGCGAGTACTCGTTCTGCTCGCAGGGCTGCGTCGCGGGCTTGAGCGGCCTCGTCACGAACGCTGCAGACTACACGCAGCGTGCGAGCGTCGGCCTCGGCTACCGCGGCATCGGCGAGGGCACGGCGGTGCACGAGCTCGGTCACGCGCACGGTCGTCCGCACTCGCAGGGCTGCGGCGCGGACAGCTACGACCCCGGCTACCCGTCGAGCTACGTGCGGAGCGTCACCCAGCTCGGCACCGTCGCGACGATCGGCTCGTGGGGCTGGGACATCCTCGGCCGCAACCTCTTCAACCCGGCGACCACGTACGACTTCATGGGCTACTGCGACCCGACGTTCGTGAGCGACTACACCTTCGGCAAGCTCTTCACGCGCATCCGCACCGTGAACGCGAGCGCCGCCATGCAGCGCAACATGAGCGCCGCCGCCACGCGCTACCGCTTCGTCGACGTGCAGCCCGACGGTTCGCTTGCCTGGGGCTCCACGGTCGACCTCGAGAGCGAGCCCGAGAGCGGCCTCACGAGCGTGAGCTTCGACCACGAGGACGGATCCATCGAGACCGTGCGTGGGCACTACTACCCCTACGGCGAGCTGAGCGGCGGCTACATGCTCGTGCCCGAGCCGAAGACCTCCGTGGCGCGCCTGCGCATCAACGAGCGCCTGGGACAGTTTCAGTCCGTGCTGCCGCGCTTCTGATCGCGCAGCCTGCGGCGAAACGCGTCGCGAAGAGGGCCTCGAACCGTGCGTTCGGGGCTCTTTTCATTCGGGGCTCACGGTCGTGACCACGCCTGCCGTCAGCACGGCCACGGTCTTGCGCCCCGTCGCCACGTCGACCACGTGCACCGTGGAGCGGCTGCCGCGCATGGGCACCTCGTTGTCCTCGCCGAGGCGAAGCTCCACGGCCGGCAGCTCGAGGAGCTGAAAGCGCCGCTCGGGGGCCGCGAGAATCCGAAGGCGCGCCGGGCGAATGCGCATCGCCACGTTCACGCGCGGGCGCACGTCGACCGGGCCGACGACGATCTCTTGCGGAATGCATGCATCGCCTTTGCACCCAAAATGGAGCACGTGGCGACCCGGCACGAGGTCGAGCGAGGTGCCCTCGGAGACCGGAACGGTCTCACCGTCGTCGATGCGCACGAAGACGCCAAACGGTGGCTGCAGCGTCTCGATCTCGACGCGGCGCGGCCCGGGCATGGCTGCACGCGCGCGATCGCCGAGCGTGCCTCGTGCGGTGGCGCGTGCCGCCTCGACGACGGGCCTTCCCTCACGAGGCTCGGGGCTCCGCGCGTCCACGGGCGCGGCGACCAGGCCTGCGTCGAAGATCGCGGCCGCCACGACCTGCGGCACGTCGATCACGGGCGCCGTCACGAGGGGAATCGGCGACTCTTTCGGGGGCGGCGGCGGAGCACGGAGCGCCGCCACGACGGGCACGGTCACGAGCGCAAGGGCCAGGGCCCCCGCCACCACGCGCTTCACGCGGTCACGGCGGTTGCGGCGCATGAGGAGTGCGAGGGCCTCAGGGTGCGCCGGCACGAGCGCGAGGAGCCGGTTCACGTCGGCGGCCATCGCGAGCGGAACCCCTGCCTTTTGCGCCTCGCGCGCCGCGGCGAGGAGCCTCGGCTCGAGCGCACGCGTGCAGGCCTCGGAGACAACGGCCGGCGCGGCGAGCCAGGACGAGAAGCGAACGTCCTCGGGCAGGTCCGCGCGCACGAGCTCCGCCCGCACGGCGTCGATCATGGCCCGCGCCGACGGGTAGCGATCCTCGGGCGCATGCGCGAGCGCCTTGGCGATGACCTGAGACCAGCGCGCCCCCACGCGCGGCTCGAGCATCTCGGCGGGCGTGAACGTGCCCGCGACGATCTTGCGAATCACCTGCGCGGCGCCGTCACCCTCGAAGGGGCGACGCCCGGTCACGCACTCGTAGAAGAGAACACCGAGCGCGAAGAGATCCGTGCGCGCGTCGCAAGGGGCGCCCTCGAGCTGCTCCGGTGCCATGTAGGCCGGGCTGCCCACGAGCTCGCCCGTATTGGTGACCGTCTGCTGCCCCACGATCTTCGCGATGCCGAAGTCCGCGAGCTTCGCGCGCGCGCCTTGCACCGAGCGCGTGTCGCGATCGATGAGCACGTTCTCGGGCTTGATGTCGCGGTGGACGATGCCCGCCGCATGGGCATGATCGAGCGCGAGGAGCACCTCGAGCACGAGCTCACCGGCGATCTCCGCAGGCAGCGGCGGCGCCTCGCGCAAGACCTCACGGAGCGAAGTACCGCGAACGAGCTCGACGACGAGGTAGGGCTCGGGCGCGTCCTCCGCGGCCACGTCGAAGATCGAGACGATGCCCTCGTGGCGCAGCTTCGCGACCGCGCGCGCCTCCTGGCCGAAGCGCATGAGCGCCGAGCGATCGCGCCGCAGATGGGGCAAGAGCAGCTTCAGGGCGACCTCGCGACCGAGCCGCGCGTCGCGAGCCCGGTAGACCGTCGCCATGCCGCCACGCCCAAGCACGCCGAGGAGCACGTAGGGCCCGAGCTCCGCCGGTCGATCGAGCGCCTCTTCCGCGCGCAGCCGCGTGCTCGTCGCCGCGCTCGGCGGTTCGCTCACGGTGTCGACCTGCGTCATGGTTCGAGCCTACGCCTTCCCTTCTAGGCCGCACGCACAATCGCGGCGAGCTCACGATGAAACGTGTGGAATACACTGTGTTCTGGCCAACGCGGCGCGAGGCGCAAGAGCGCCGCGGCGCGGGCCTCGTCCCCGCGGTCGATCGCCACGATCGCTTCGGCATAGCGCAGCGGCCACGTAAGGATCGGAACCGGGGCGCGCATGGCCACGAGCGCGGCCGCGTCTTCGGCGCTCGCCTCGTGCGCAAACGCACGCGCAATCGCCAAGAGTCCCCGGCGGAGCGATCGCACGCGACGCACGAACGCACCGCCGCCCTCGGGTGCCGCGCGGGCCACGAGCGCTTCGGCACGGCGCACGGCCTCGTGGCGATCGCCTTCGTACACCTCGAGGAGCACGTCGACGAACTCGAGCTGCTCGCGCGAGGGACCGAGCTCGGCGCCCGCGGGAAGGTACGCCCGCGCCCGCCGCGCGTCGTCCACCCAACCAAACGAGACGTACGCCGTGGCGACGAGGAGCGGCAGCGCGGTCTCCGGTTCCGCCATGCGCCCCGCCGAGCGGTGCCACACGCGCAAGAGCGCCTTCACGTCACCGGCGTCGATGATCGCCGCGAGGCGCCTTCGTGCGAGCGCACGCGGAAACCACAGGCCGAGCGCCGCGAGCAGCACCGCGAGGACCAGCAAGACGACCACGACGCCGCGCCACACGAGCGTGCTCAGTCGAGGTCGTCGCGGCCGCGCGAGGTGTCGATGAGGCCGTGACGGCGCAAGTAGCTGCGCACGTGGGCGCGCTCCATCGCGGCGCGGCGACCCATTTCGCTCACGTTTCCCGCGGTCTCCGCATGGAGCGCCGTGAAGTACTCGCGCTCGAAGCGGTTCAAGACGTCCTTCTTGGCGTCTTGGAACGTGCGCGAGGCGATGGGGCTCGTCTCGGCAGGCGTCGAGAGCAAGTGCAGGTGCTGCGAGAGATCGATGGGGCCTTCGGGGTTGAAGGCGATCGCCACCGCGACCACGTTGCGAAGCTCGCGCACGTTGCCCGGCCAGTCGTGGCGCATCAGGCGCTCGAGCGAGTCGTGCGTGATGCGCTCGAAGTCGCTCGCTTTGCCGAGGTCCGTGACCATCTTGCGGACGATGGCCGGGATGTCTTCGACCCGCTGGCGCAGCGGGGGCACTTCGGCACGCACCTGGGCCACGCGGAAGTAGAGGTCGGAGCGGAAGCCGCCGGCGTTGACCTCACGCACGAGGTCGCGGCGCGTGGCGGCGATGACGCGCACGTTCACGGGGCGGTACGTATTCGACCCCACGGGCTTGATGCGCTGCTCGGCGAGCGCACGCAGGAGCTTCGGCTGCACGTCGAGCGGGAGCTCCCCGAGCTCGTCGAGGAACACGGTGCCGCCGTCCGCTTCGACGAAGGGCGAGACGCGTTTGTCGACGGCGCCCGTGAACGCCCCGCGCTCGTGACCGAAGAGCACGCTCTCCGCGAGGCTCGCGGGGATCGAGCCGCAGTCGACGACCACGAAGGGCTTCTTGGCGCGCGGGCTCGCCTCGTGGAGCGCCTGCGCGACGAGCTCCTTGCCCGTGCCGGTTTCGCCGAGCACGAGGACCGTGAGATCGGTGGCGGCGGCTTTGCGAAGCTTGTCGAAGATCGGGCGCATGGCGGCGCTGGCCCCCACGAGCGGGCCGAAGCCGTTGATCTCGGGGAGGTCCACCGCCTCGGGCGACGCCGGCACGAACTGGAGCTCGCACTCGCCGCAGCGCACGGTCGCGCGCGCCGTGAGGAACACCTCGACGATGCGCACGTCGCCGATGAAAGTTCCGTTGCGCGAGCCGAGGTCGCGCAGGAGGACGCCGCGCTCGGTGGCCACGACCTCGCAGTGCACCGCGCTGACCTTTTTGTCTTCCAGCACGAGATCGCATTGCTCGTTGCGGCCGAGGACCCGCTTCTCGGCGCCCACGACGAGCTCCCCGCCGCGACCGTTCGAACCGGCCACCACCGTGAGCGTTCCGCCGCGCACTTCGAGTCTGTTTCGACCAACGACCGTAACGTCCACTGCTGCCTCGCCTCTCGCGGGAGGCTACACGAAAGCCCCGGTCGTCGAAGGACGAAAAGGCCTCGCGGCCACGATGCCCGCGCCGGTCAGGGGCCGTCGACCTCGGTGCGATCGAGCTCGGCTTCGGGCCAGCTCTCGAAGGTCACGTGCACGGGGCCTCGCTCGAGGATCGAGTCCGGCTGCGAGGCGAACTGCTCGCGGAGCTCCTGCCACTCGAGGAGCGCGGCGCTCGCGCTCTGCACGCGCGCCTCGGGTTCGCGCTCGAGCAGCATGGCGAGGAGGCGCTCGATCGGCGCAGGCCAGGTCTCACCAGTGGCTTCTGCGAGCGTGGGCGCGCGGCGGTGCAGCTTGAGCGCGGCGAGCCCCGCGACGTTCGGAGCCTGAAAAGGCGGGCGCCCCGTGAGCATGCGAAACGCGAGCGCGCCGACGGCGTAGAGGTCCGCGCGCTCGTCGGCGAGGTTGCTCGAGCGGAGCTGCTCGGGCGACATGTACACGTAGCTCCCGACGGTGATCCCGGCGGCCGTGAGCGTGGACTCGCGCCCCATGTCGTCGCGGAGCTTTCCCACGCCGAAATCCAAGAGCCGCGCGCGCGGGGTCCCGACCGCGGCGCCCGCTTCGAGGAACACGTTCGCCGGCCGCACGTCACGGTGAACGACGCCCACCTCGTGCGCCGCGAGGAGCCCGTGGAGCACGTCTTCGATGACCGAGGCCACGTCGTCGAAGCCCATGCACCCGTCACGCCGCAGGCGCGCTTCGACGGTCTCGCCAAAGAGCCGCTCGAAGGCGATCCAAAAGCGGCCCGTACGCTCGCGCCCCGCCTCGACGACGCGCGCCACGTACGGACTCTCGATGCGCATGGCGATGGTGGCTTCACGCTGAAAGCGCGCGACGAGCGCCGGGTCTTCGATGGCGTGTTCGTGCAGCACCTTGACGGCGACGGGACGGCCGCCCTCGTCGTCGGCTGCGTAGACCTCGCCCATCGCGCCGGAGCCGATGCGCTCGGACAGTCGATAGCGACCGCCGAAGGTTCGCCCGGTGAGGCCTTGCGAAATCGACATGAACGGAGCGTACCGCGAATTCCCACGGCGAGCGGAGCCGAGCGTTTCGCCGGTGCGAACGCGAACGATGACGCCGCCTTTTTTCCGCGAGAACAGACTCATCCAGCGAAGCCAAAACGAGGGTACGGCGCGCGACGCCGTTCTTCGCTAGGGAGCCTCGCATGTCGGCGCGGAGCGACCTCGAGCAGATCCTGAAGCACCTGGGGCGAGCCTTCGCTCCGCATCCCCGTGATCCGCAGGCCCTCCTCGTGGCCGCGAGCACGCCGCGCGACGAGCCCGTCACGCTCCGCATCGACGAGCCCCAGCTCACGGCGCGCCTGCGCATCGCCGACGCCGAGAGCCTCGACGCGCGCACGATGCGTCGCATGCTGCTCTTGAACGCCCAAATGCTCGTGATGGCCTCCTTCGGAATCCGCGGCGACGACGCGGTGCTCGAAGCCTCGCTGCCGCTGGCGCGCCTCGACGCGACCGAGCTCGGGGCGCTCCTCGCCGAGATGGATCTCGTGCGCGGCGAAGCGCTCGCATGACCACCCGCTGCTCGCGCGAAGGCTCGGCACGCGGCCGTGCCGTGCACCGCAGCGCGACGAATTGGGGCATGCGCGAAATGTTCGATACGCTCGCCGCGAACGCCATCGTGTACACGCGCCGCTTCCTCCCCACGCTGCTCCTCGCAGGACTCGCCTCGTGCGCCGGAGCCCAGAGCTCGCGGCCCAAGGCGCCCGCGCCCACCTCCCCTCGCATCGGCGAAGCCATGCTGGCCGAGAGGGCGCGCGCGCGCGAAGGTGATCGCAACACGGGCGCGGGTGCACGTTCGCTCGTGGCGCGGCGCACCAAGGCGCGCGAGGCCAAGATCGACGGGCGCCTCGACGCGGGCCTGCGCCTCGAAGAGCTCGGCGGTGGCACGAAGGCCGCGTTCACGTACGACGACGAGGCGCTCCACGCCTTCCTCCGCTGGGACCGCGCGGAAGCTCATCGGCTCCAGATCGCCTTCCCCGACGAGCGCGGCATCCCCATCGTACGAAGCGTGCAGTTTGCAACCACGTCTGGCGACGAGAAAGCCACGCGAGCCGTCGACGACGACGGCAAAGCGCTCGAGGGCGTCGTCGTCGTCGACACGGAAGACGGCGACGGTGTGGAGGCCCGCATTCCCTGGGTCCTCTTCCCCGAAGGCGAGCGCACGCGCGTGGGCCTCACGGTGGGCGTCGAAGCGAGCAAGCCCGCGCCGAAGGGCGCGAAGGGCGCGAGCGCAAAGAAGGCGTCGCCCTCTCAGTCGACGACCGCGCGCGTACCGGTCCTCACGGAACCCGAGCGTGCGCTCCGCGACGATCTGCTCCGCGCAAGGCTTTTGCCTGAAGAACCGCTGCTCGTGCGCGTCGCGGACCTGTGCGGCGACGAGGCGAAAGAGCTCGTGCTCGTGTACCCGGGCATCTTGGCCATCGTGGGCAGCGCGTTCGGCGCCGGCGAGCGCTTCTTCTACCGCGAGCTCGGCGACGTCACCGAGGTCGCCGCCCTCGACGTCCGGCCCGTCACGGGGCGCGCAAAGTCCGATCTCATCCTCACGCTGCGGCAAGGGAGCCGCGAGTGGGTCGAGATCGAGAGCTTCCTCGCCGGTGAATCGCCCACGATGGTCTTCGCGCAGACCGTCGCCCTCGGCGAGGCGCCCGCGCGCATCGTGAACCGTCTCCGCGTGGGCCACGAGCGCGACGTCGAGGTCTCGGTCGATCCCGCCGAGCCGTTCGCGCTCGAAGGCGACGACTACGCCATCCCGTCCGACGTGCGACCGCCGCTGCTCCCCTGGGGGCCGACCGATCGCGTGCTCTACCGCTTCGACGGCAAGAGCTTCCGCGTCGAACGCGAGGTCGCGCGGAAAACCAAGGCGTCCCCCGTCGAGAGCAAAGCGGCCCCTACGCGCGCCGAGCGCCTCGAGCACCCTGCAGAACCGCGATCGCCCTTCGAGCAATACCTCGCCGAGCGTCGCCTCCCCGCGACCACGACACCCGCGCGCACGCTCGCGCTCAAAATGAGCCGCGGCGGCGAGGCGACGCTCACGCAGGTCGGGCAAGACTTGGTGCTTCACGGCCCCGCGATCGCCGGCGGACGCCAGTACGTACGCCTCTCGCTTCCGGTCGGAAAACCCGAAGAAGTGCTGTCCATCGAAGCGCGCGATCTCACCGGCGACGGCGACGACGACGTCGTGGTGCGCATCGCCCGAGACCTGCGCGTCGAGGGGCAAGAGGGCGCCGTGCGCTCGGAGCATCTCGTCGTGTACGCCGTAGGTTCGAGCACCCTCGCGCGCGTTTTCGCCGCCGAGGTCGCGCGCCAGCACGGCGACAAGCGCGTCGAGAGCGCGGTACGCTTCGCTCCCAAGAGCATCGAGCTCGGCCCCGGCTCCGCGAAGGGCTGGAGCGAGGCGACCTACGGCTGGGCGCAAGAGCAGCCCGGAGGGTCGCTCGAGCCCCTCGTGCTCCCGTGGAGCAACCTCGGCAAGCTCCGCTACGAGTGGCAAGGCGAGCGCTTCGTTCGCGCGGGCGCGAAGAGCACGAAGCGCTGACGACGCGTTCTTTCCGCGCCTCGGCCATGCTACGCGCTGCCGTGTCATGAGCTACGTGCGTCAGTTCGCCCTGCGCTACTTGGGGTCTCGCAAGAGGTCCTTCGTCTCGCTCGGCACGACCTTCGCGACGCTCGGCGTGGCGCTCGGCGTCGCCGCGCTGTGCCTCGCCGTGTCGGTGAGCGGCGGCTTTCAGGGCCAATTTCGTGACAAAATCCTGGGCGTCAACGCTCACGTACTCGTTCTGAAATACTCGATCGATTTTCGGGAATACCGCGACGTCATGAAGCGCGTCGAAGGCATCCCGGGGGTCGTCGCGGCGGCCCCCTTCGTCATCAACCCGACGATGGTCTCGCACGGCGGGCACACGGCCACCGGCGTGCTCTTGAAGGGCATCGACCCCGAGCGTTCCGTGCGCGTGCTCGACCTGCCACGCACCATCGTCGAAGGGAGCCTCGAAGGCCTGCGCCAGCCGGGCGCGGTTCCTCCAAGGACCACGCCGCGCCTCGAGCTCGGCTCGGGCACCGAGGCCCCCACGGGCACGAAGCGCAGCGGTCTCCTCGAGGCCATGGAGGCCGCGGTCTCGGGGCGCGGAAACGCGCGAGCCCCGGAGCGTGCCGAGCCGCTGCACGCGCCGCGAACGACCGTCGACGCCACCCCCGCCGGAGGCTTCGCGAGCACGCTCCCCGACGACGACGTGTTGCCCCAAGAGCTCGACGCCGACCCGTGCCGCGGCGACGGCCTCCTGAAGCTCCCGTCGATCTCGATCGGTCGCGCGCTCGCGCGCCAGCTCGACGCACGCGTAGGCAGCTGCCTGCTCGTCACCTCCCCCACCATCGGCCTCAGCATCGGCGGTGTCGCCAAGCCGCCCGTCGCCAAGCGCTTTCGGGTCATCGCGCTCTTCGAAGCCGGCTTCGACCAGTACGACTCGAAGCTCGCCTACGCGGATCTTTACGAGGCGCAGGCCTTCTACGAGTACGGCGACAGCGTGACCGGCATCGAGACGCGCATCGACGACATCGATCGCTCGAAGGCCGTCGTGAAGGCGGTCGAGGACGAGCTCCACGACGGCGTTTACCATGTGCTCGACTGGATGGACCTGAACCGCGGTCTCTTCACGGCGCTGGTCGTGCAACGCATCGGCGTCACGGTCGTCCTGGGGCTCATCCTCATCGTGGCCGCGTTCACGGTCGTCGCGACACTCGTCATGATCGTGCTCGAGAAGCAAAAAGAGATCGCCTTGCTCAAGGCGATCGGCGCCCCGGAAGGCGACATCGTCCGCATCTTCCTCTGGCAGGGGCTCGCCATCGGCACGCTCGGTACGGCGCTCGGCATGGCCCTCGGCGCGGCCGGCTGCGCGCTCCTCGTGCGGCTGCCCATCGACCTCGACGCGAAGGTTTACTTCATCTCGCAGCTGCCGGTCCGCGTGCGACCAGGGGAGTGGGCGGCCATTGGGGCGTTTTCGCTCCTGCTTTCGTCGCTCGCGGCGCTCATCCCCGCCCGCCATGCGGCCCGTGCAGTCCCCGCGGAAGGCTTGCGCCCGCGCGGGTGACTCACCTTGACCAACGTGCCGCTCGGCGGTACCCGCGTGGCCCATGCCCTGGCGCATCGTTGTCGAAGCCCTTCCCGGAGCCGCCCCCATCGAGGCCACGCCTCTCGAAGTGGAGGCGCCGAGCTGGGTCGTCGCGCTGCGCACGGCGCGCGAGCTTCTGGGTTTTCCACCACCGGATCCGCGTGAGCTCGCCGTGGAGGTTCGCGACAACCTCTGGCGCGTCGCCGACCGGTCCGTGGGCCGCCTCTTCGTCGTCGAATCGCTCAAGCCGATCTCCGTGCAGATGCAGGCACCGGAGCTCGCCCCGGCCGCCCCGCCCGACATCGTGTGCGAGGTGCGGGCTCGCCACCCGAAGACCGACGCGCAGCCGTTCGAGTACATCGAAGAGATGCTCGTGGCCTCGCGCCTCGAGAGCCTCGAGGTCGCGCGGACGTGGCTGAAGCTGCGCATGGCCGCGTGGAGGAACTTTCGCGGCACCGAGAGCCCTCGGTTCATGCTGCGCCTCTTCGCCTTCGCGGCGGCCCCGGCCTCCGAGGACACCGAGCCCGTGGCGTACGCCGAGTTTCGGTCGTGGTCGGGGAAGGTCGAGATGCTCCCGCCCGAGGACTCCGTAGCGAGTGTGGTCGCCGGGGCGCAGGCCGTCGCCACGTCTCCTGCGCTCACCGAGGCACGCCCCCCGAGCGCGAGCCTGCCCCGTGCGCATGTGCCAACGCCCGTCGACATCGCCCTCGTCGGCGCCGTCGTCGCTCCGCCGCGCTCGAGCAGCACGATGCTCGCCGCGAACGACGATCTGATCGGCGCCATCTTCGACTCGGTCCATGACGTGCACTTTGCACCGACCGTCCTCGACGGCGCGGACCTCGTCTGCAACATCGCCTTCCGCAACATCCCGTGCGCCGCAGCGTTCGTGCTCCTCCACGACATCAACAACGCCGGGTGGATCATCGCGAGCGGCTCCGGCGAAGGCGCAACGCGCGTCCTTGGTGAGCGCTTTCCCTCGACCGACCCGCTCTTCACGCGCCTCGCGCAGCGCGGATCGAGCCTGCGCGTGAGCGGTGCGGACTGCACCCACGCGCTCGGCGTCGAGGCGTCCCACGCGGCCCTCGCACTCGCCTCCGTGGGCGGGCGCTTCTACGGCGCGATCGAGCTCATCGCGGCGCCGAGCGCGCCGGCGTTCACCGAGGCTCAAGAGCACGCCCTCGCGTACCTCGCGGAGCAGTTCGCCACGTTCGCAGCCTCGCGCGGCATCCTCGTGCGCGAGAACGACATCCTCGCGCGTCGCCCCTAGCGCATGGCGCACGAGACGAGCCGCCGCAGGCGCGCGATGGTCGGCATTGCCGCCGCCGTGGTCGTCTCCGTCGTGGTGCTCGCGTCTTACTTGCTCCGCTCGCTCGCGCAGGCCGATCGCCTCCGCGAGCAGTCGCTCCTCGCCGCGACCTACGAGCTCGCGCAAGACAAGACCTCGCGCGTCGACCGCCTGCTCTTCGAACAAGACGACGCGGCGTTTTCGCTCGCCGAGAGCGCGGAGGGCAGCGTGGGCGAGCGCTGGCTCCCGGCGGCGTCGCGCGTCACCCCGACGATTCGCGCGCTGCTCGTGCTCGACGACACCGGCTCCGTCGTCGACTTCGCGAGCCGATCGGTCGGTCCGCTCGAAGAAGACGAGGAGTTCCGTCGGTTGCTCGTGTCGCGCTTTCGTGCCGCCTTCGAGGCCGATCGCGGCGGCCCCGCGGTGCTTCGTCACCTCCACCGCACCGAGGGCGATCGCAGCTTCTTGCTCTCGTACCGGGCGGCCTCATCGCCGAACGATCGCAGGCTCTTCGTCGCGTGGCACGACCTCGGGCGCATCGTCAAAGACGTCTTCCCGCGCGCCTACGGCGACCCCACGCAAGGCAGCCATCGCCTCGACGTGCTCGACGACCAAGGCCGCATCATCTTCGGCCCGCCGCTGCGCTCGTCGCGCTTCACCGTGAGCGTGCGCTTCGCCACCACCATTTATGGCTGGCGCCTGCAGCTCGCCCCCGCCGTCGACGAAGAGCTCGCTTCGGATTTCGCCCATCGACGGCGTCTCGACATGGCGCTCGTGCTCGGCGCGTCGCTCATGATCGTCGCGGGCGTCATCAGCGTCGGCATCGCCGCGGACCGCGCGTGGCGGGCCTCGGAGCTCAAGAGCTCCTTCGTGGCCAACGTGAGCCACGAGCTCAAGACGCCCCTCGCCCTCGTGCGCATGTTCTCCGAAATGCTCCACGACGAGCGCGTCCCGAGCGAGGAGAAACGCCGCGAATACCTCGGCATCATCCACACCGAAGCCAAGCGACTCGACGGCCTGCTCGATCGCATCCTCGACTTCGCCCGCCTCGAGCGCCAGGGGCGCGCCTTCGAGTTCGTGGTCGACGACCCTTCCGACGCGGTCGCGAGCGGCGCCGAGGCGCACCGTTCGCAAGCGCTCTCGACAGGCATCACGCTGCACGTTCGCGTTGAAGGGCCGCTCTTGCCGGTGCGCCACGACCCCGACGCGCTCGCACTCGCCGTCTCGAACCTCGTGGACAACGCCTTCAAGTACGCGGTCGGCGCGGCGAGCATCCGCGTCACGGCGGCGAACGAGGGCGCCGCCGTCGTGGTGACGGTCGAGGACGACGGCGAGGGAATTCCCGAGGCAGAGCGCGCCCGCGTCTTCGAGAAGTTCGTACGCGGGAGCACGGGAGTCGGCCGCGGGACCGGCCTCGGCCTCGCGATCGTCACCCAGGTCGTGCGTGCACACCGGGCCACGGTCGACCTCGGGGCCGCCGTGCCGCGCGGAGCCCGCTTCCGCATCCGAATCCCCGCCGCACCGGAAGCGTGACATTTCCCCCGCACCACGCTTGACCGCGGCCCACGGGTCGATAAGGTCTCCCGTGAGGCATGCCGTGTGCCGACCTCGTGCCGAGGGCGTTCACACGGCGAGAATGAGTGCAGGGTTCAAGTAATGGCGAGTGATGACGCGAAGCTGTTCGTGGCCGGGCTTCCCGACAGCGTTTCCGAAGACGTCCTGAGGCAGCTCTTCGAGGCCACCGGCGGCCAAGTCGTAAGCGTGAGCATCCCGAAGGATCGCACCACCGGCCGCCCCCGCGGCTTTGGCTTCGTGACCATGAGCTCGCCCGAAGAGGCGAAGGTCGCGCGCGAAGCCCTCGACGGTTCCCTCCAGGCCGGTCGCAGCATCAGCGTCCGTCCGTTCCAGGCCGATCCTCCCCGCGGCGATGCCCCGCGCGAGGGTGGAGGCTTTCGCGGCGAAGGCGGCGCCTTCCGTAGCGGCCCGCGCGGCGACGGCCCCGGTCGCGGCGGCCCTCCCCCGCAAGACCGCACGCTGTACGTGGGCAACCTGCCCTACGACACCTCGCAAGAGGAGATCGCGAGCCTCGTCAACGGCGTGAGCGAGAACGGCGTCGTGCGCGTGAACCTGCCGATGGACCCCGACGGCCGCAAGCGCGGCTTCGGCTTCGTCACGCTTTCGAGCAGCGAAGGCGCGAAGACCGCCGCCGAGGCGCTCGCGAGCGCGGAGCTCCGTGGTCGTCGCCTCATCGTGAACATCGCGCACCCCAAGGGAGACCGCCCGGCCCGCGAGGGCGGCGACTTCGGCGGTGGTGGTGGCCGCGACTTCGGCGGTCCCCCGCGCGACTTCGGTGGTCCGCCCCGTGACTTCGGCGGTCCCCCGCGCGACTTCGGTGGTGGTCCTCCGCGCGACTTCGGTGGCGGCCCCCCGCGTGACTTCGGCGGCCCGCCGCGCGCACCGGCGAAGAACGATCGCCGTCGCGGCGGTGGTGCACCTGGCGGCAGCGACGACGGCTTCCGCAAGCCTCGTGGCGGCGCGGGTGGCGGAGGCGGTGGTGGTGGTCGCGGCGGCCGCGGTCGCGATTACGACGACTGGGACGACGAATGATGATCGGCGTGCGCGCGCTTTCCCGAGCGCACGCACGCTTGCGAGCCCGAGCGCCCCTTGCTTCCGAGGTGGCGCTCGTTGTTTTCCTTGACACGCGGGGCGAACCCACTAAGGGTAGCCCCCCCTTTCCACGCAAACGACGAGCAAATTCCCATGCGCGATACCTTCAAGCTCACCTGTGCGCAGTGTGGCCGTGCGAACTACGTGACCACGAAGAACAAGCGCACCATGTCCGAGAAGTTCGAGATCAAGAAGTACTGCGCGGCGTGCAACTCGCACCAGTCGCACAAGGAAGGCAAGATCTCGAAGGGCTGAGCCCTCAGGGGCCGCCGGCCCGAGGCGCCGTGCTTCCCGGGGCGCTTCGGGGCTGTTCTCCGCCACGTTGCCGCACTAGGTTCGCCGGGGGTTTCGAATGTTCGACTGGCTTCAAGGGCTCTTTTCAAACGACCTGGCCATCGACCTCGGCACGGCGAACACGCTGATCTACGTCCGCGGCAAGGGCATCGTCTCTTGCGAGCCGAGCGTGGTCGCGGTGCAGCAAGACTCCCGTGGTGCTTCGAAAGTCCTCGCCGTCGGGCGTGAGGCAAAAGAAATGATCGGCCGAACGCCTGGGAGCATCCGGGCCGTTCGGCCGCTTCGCGACGGGGTCATCGCGGACTTCGAAATCACCGAGGCGATGCTTCGGCACTTCATCGCCCGCGTGACCGCGCGTCGGTCCCTCGTGAAGCCCCGCATCATCATCTGCGTCCCGTTCGGCATCACCGAGGTCGAGAAGCGTGCGGTGAAGGAGAGCGCCGAGTCGGCCGGGGCCCGTGAGGTCTACCTGATCGAGGAGCCCATGGCGGCGGCGATCGGGGCGGGGTTGCCGATCACCGAGCCCTCCGGCAACATGATCGTCGACATCGGCGGCGGCACCACCGAGGTGGCCGTCATCGCCCTCACCGGCATCGTGTACTCGCAGAGCACGCGCGTCGGCGGCGACAAGATGGACGACGCCATCCAGGATTACCTGAAGCGCAAGTACAACCTCGCGATCGGCGAGCAGACGGCCGAGCGCATCAAGATCGAGATCGGGAACGCCTACCCGCCGGAGCGCCCGCTGTCGGCCGAGGTGAAGGGGCGCGACCTCGTCGCCGGTGTCCCGAAGACCGTCATCATCAACTCCGACGAGGTGCGTGAAGCGCTCAGTACGCCGCTCAAGGCCATCGTCGACGCCGTGCTCGTGGCCCTCGAGAAGACGCCGCCCGAGCTCGCCGCCGACATCGTCGACAAGGGCATCGTGCTCACCGGCGGCGGAGCGCTCCTCACGAACCTCGACGTGCTCCTCCGCGAGGAGACGGGTCTTCCGGTCATGATCGCCGACGATCCGATCAGCGCCGTCGTGCTCGGGAGTGGCAAGACGCTCGATCAGATCGAGCTCCTCCGCGAGGTCGCAATCAGCTGATGGCGTCGCCGCGTCATCTCCGCGACCTCGTCATCGTCGCGGCCCTCGTGGTCGCTCCGTTCTTCTTTCTCCGCGCGAGCCTCCGCCACCCCGATCAGCTCACGGGCCTCGATCGCAGCGTGCTGCGCCTCTCGGGGCTCATCGAGCTCGGCATCACGCGCCTCACGCGCGGCGCCGTCTCCACGTGGAGCGATTACGTCTGGCTCGTCGACGTGCAGCGCCACAACGCGGACCTCAAGGCCGAGAACGCGCAGCTTCGCGCGTCGCTCCACGAGGCCGAGCGCGCGGCCGTCGAGAACATCGAGCTCCGCCGCCTCGTGCAGCTGAAGCGCAACGTCGACGCCGAGTCGCTCTCCGCGCAAGTGGTCGCGAAAGACTTCAGCCCCTTCTTCCGCGTCGTGCGCGTCGTCATCGATCGCGGCGTGCCCGACCTCCGGCCGCACATGCCCGTCGTGGGAACCGACGGCGTGGTGGGCGCGATCCTCCGCGTCTCCGGCGACACGGCCGACGTGCAGCTCGCGGTCGACGCGGCCTTCGGCGTCGACGTGGAGGACGAGCGCACGCACGCGCGCGGCTTCGTGCGCGGCACCGGCGACGTGGCGCGGTACCTCGCGAAGGTCGAAATGGTCGACGCACGCGACGACGTGGCGGTCGGCGATTTGCTCGTCACGAGCGGCAAGGGTCGCTGGTTCCCGCGTGGGCTCCCGGTGGCGCGCATCACCAAAGTCGTGAAGCGCGAGATCGGACGCGAGCAAGAGGTCGAGGCCGAGCCTACGGTCGACTTCTCGCGCCTCGAACACGTGCTCGTGCTCCTCGACGCCACACCGAACGTCGGCCCCGAAAAGCCCGCGGGCAAGCGCGGAGCCGAGCGGTGATCCGCAACTCCACGCTCGTCGCCCTCGGCGTGGCGCTCGTCTTCGCGCAGGCGATGTTCCACCGGGTGATCCCCTTCGCCGCGGCGCTCGGGGCGATCCCTTCCCTCGTCGTCCCCGCGGTGATCTACGCGGGCGTGCACGAGGTCTCGACCCTGCGCGGGAGCGCGTTCGCCTTTGCCTCGGGCTACCTGGCCGACGTGGTGGGATCGGCGCCGATGGGCTTTCACACGTTCGCGTACGTCGCGCTCTTCTTGCTCGCGCGCGGCATCGGCGTGCGCCTCTCGGCGCAAACGCTCGTCACGCAGCTCGCGCTCGCCCTCGTGTTCTCGATCCTCGAGAGCACCTTCGGCCTCGTGGTCTTGTCGATCTTCGGCCGCGACGCCTGGGTCCCGCGCTCGCTGTACCCGTTCATGATCCCGCGCGCGCTCGCAACGGCCGCGGCCGCACCGCTCGTCTTCCGCACCGTTGACACGCTCGCGGCCCGATCGCGCGCCCAAGCGCAGGAGCTCCCATGAAGCTCGCGTCGCCGTCGGACGTCGGCGAGTTCCGCGGTCGCTTCAAGTGGTACGCGCTCGTGGTCGTGCTCACGTTCATGACCATCGTGGGCCGCCTCTTCCAGCTCCAAGTGCTCGAGGCCGACCGCTACCGCGGCGAGGCGCGCGAGAACATCATCCGCCGCATTTCGCTCCCCGCCGCACGCGGCATCGTCGAAGACGCCACGGGCAAAGTGCTCGCCTCGAACCGGCCTGCCTGGAACGTCGCCATCGTCCCCGGCCGCGTGCTGCCCTCCGCGCGCCCGCCCCACCGCTCGAGCCTCTACGAGGTCGACACCTGGCCCCACGTCGCCGACACGCTGCGACTCACCCCTGCCGAGCGCGACTCGTGGGCGGTTCGTCTACGTGAGGCCTGCAAGACGGACGAAGATCGCTCCGCCTGTTGGCGGTCGATCACGGTCCGTGAAGACGCCCCGCGCGACGTGGTCGCCGAGCTGCGCCAACACCCGGCCGAGCACCTCGGCGCGCTCGTCGTCGAGACGTCGGTGCGCACGTACCCGTTCGGGTCGCTCACGGCGCACGTCATGGGCTACGTCGGCGAAATCGACGCGGAAACGCTCATCAAACACCGGCCCGAGGGCTACGGCGATCTCCCGGCGGAGGAGCAACGCAAGCTCAACCCGCTCGGCTACGAGCCCGGTGACTCCGTCGGCGTCGTCGGCCTCGAGCGCGCGTGGGAAGCCATGCTCCGCGGACAGCGCGGCTGGGTGAAGCACATCGTCGACGCGCGCGGCCGCTACCGCACCGAGCCCGCGTACCAGAGCCTCCTCGAGGAGCCCTCGCGCCAAGACCCCATCGCCGGTCGCAACCTCCGCCTCTCACTCGACGTCGAGCTCCAAAAGGCTGCCAAAGACGCGATGGCGAAGCAGCTCTCCGGCGCCGTGGTCGCCATGGAGGTCCGCACGGGGCGCCTCCTCGCGATGTACTCGAAGCCCGAGTACGATCCGAACGAGGTCTCCGGCGCTCAGGGGCGCGCGCGCCTCCGCGAGGCCTTCGCGCGTCTGCGCAGTGACCCGCTCGCCCCCATGCTCGACAAGACCACGAGCGGCGCCTTTCCGCCCGGCTCTACGTTCAAGCCCTTCGCGGCCCTCGCCGGCCTCGAGGACGACGCGATCAAGCCCGAAAAGAACGAGGTCTGCAACCAATACGTCTTCTACGGGAAGCGCCGCTTCAAGTGCACGCACGTCCACGGCGTCGTGAACCTCCGGTCGGCCATCGCGCAGTCGTGCAACATCTACTTCTTCAAGCTCGCGGAGGCCGTCGGCATCGACCGCTTCGCGCGCATCGGCCAGCTCTTCGGCTTTGGTGAGCGCACGGGCCTCGCGATCAACCCCGAGTCGCCGGGGCGCATGCCAACGCGTGCATTTTACACAAACCTCTTCCGCGGCACCTACAAGATCGGCTTCTCGCTCAACACCGCGATCGGCCAGGGCGCGATGACCTCGACGCCGCTGCAGCTCGCCGCCGCCTACGCCTCGCTCGGCAACGGCGGCACGCTCTTCGTGCCTCAGGTCGTGCGCTCGGTGGTCTCCTCCGAAGGTGAGCTCCTGCAGGAGTTCAACCCGCGCGTGCGCCGCACGATCCCCATGAAGCCGCAGAACCTCGCGCGCATCGTCGACGGGCTCAAGCAAGTCGTCGAGAGCACGCACGGCACCGCGCATGCGCTCCGAGACCCGGCGCTCCCGGTCGCAGGAAAGACCGGCACCGCCCAGGTCGGCTACGTCGCGCGCCCCGGCGAAGACCCGAAGTGGGCGTGGTTTTACGCCCGAGACGACGCTTGGTTCGCGGCTCTCTACCCGGCGCAGGCCCCGGAGCTCGCCCTGGTCGTGCTCGTCGAGCACGGCGCCTCGGGCCCCGCGGTGGCTGCCCCCGTGGCCTTCGAGGTGCTGCACGAATACGCACGCATCGCCGCCAAGCGGAAAGGCTCGGTGCGCTGATGGCCCGCGGACTCCGCCCCCTCCGCCGCATCGTGCCCGCTCGGGATCACTTCGACTGGGCTCTCTTCCTCGGCATCGCCGCGCTCTGCGTCGTCGGCGCGGTAAACCTGTACTCTGCAACCTCTGCCACGAAGCTCGCCCTCCAAGAGCTCTACGTGCAGCAGGTGTACTGGCTCGTCGTCGGAGGCATCGTCGCGGGCATCCTCGCGGCGGTGGATTACCGCCTCTTCGAGCGCTGGGCCTGGCCCTCGTACGGCGTCGGGCTCGTGCTCCTCGTGCTCGTGTTCGTGCTCGGCCGTGACATTCGTGGCAGCTCCCGCTGGATCTCCCTCGGCTTCATGTCGATTCAGCCGAGCGAGACTATGAAGATCGCGCTGATCTTGGCGCTCTCGAAATACCTCCACGGCGTGCACGGCAGCGAGCGCCGCGGACTCCGGGATCTCCTCGTGCCTGCCGCGATCGCCGCGGTCCCCGTCGCCCTCGTCATCAAGCAGCCCGATCTCGGCACGGGGCTCATCCTCTCCCTGATTTTCGGGTCGATGACCTTGCTCTTGTCGGTCCCGGGCTCGCTCATCGTGCGCATCGTGGGCACGGCCGCGGCGAGCACCTGGGCCGTGTGGGAGCTCGATCTCCTGAAGAAGTACCAGCGCGACCGCATCGAGGCGTTCCTCAACCCCGAGCAGAACATCCTCGGCATGAACTGGCACGCGCACCACGCGCGCGTCGCCATCGGCAACGGCGGCGCCACCGGCTGGGGCTTCATGCGCGGCACCCAGAACCAGTTCCACTTCCTGCCGGACCAGTACACGGACTTCCCCTTCCCCGTGCTCGCGGAAGACTGGGGCTTCGTCGGCGCGTGCGTCCTCGTGGCGATCTACGCCTTCCTCGTGCTCCGCGCGGTCGACATCGCCTACCGCGCCCGCGACCGCTTCGGCGCGGCCCTCGCCACGGGCGTTGGCGCGCTCTTCTTCTGGCACGCCGTCTTCAACCTCGGCATGGTCACGGGCCTCTTGCCCGTCGTCGGCGTCACGCTGCCGCTCTTCAGCTACGGCGGGTCGAGCGTCGTCACCGACATGGTCGGCGTCGGCTTCCTCATGAGCGTCAGCTCCCATCGCCAAAGCTGAGCGCGAAGCCGGCCGAAGGCGCTCCAGCGACCCGGTTAACACACGCGAGGGCGCGGAGCCGTCGGGCGCGCATGGGACGGCTCGGTGAACCGCGACGCGCAGCGGAACCGCCGCCACGCCGCCAAGCCCGGTAGCCGTTTCAACGACGACGCCCGAGGCCAAAGGCCGTCGGGCGCGCATCATCCGGTTTGGGGGAGCTCGAGGGGGAGCGGGACCGCCGCCACGCCGCCAAGCCCGGTAGCCGTTTCAACGACGACGCCCGAGGCCAAAGGCCGTCGGGCGCGCATCATCCGGTTTGGGGGAGCTCGAGGGGGAGCGGGACCGCCGCTCCCCCTC